>PHBN01000283.1 GCA_002840635.1 Deltaproteobacteria bacterium HGW-Deltaproteobacteria-1 | reverse complement strand
TATCAAAGGTAAAGCAAAGCCAGCGGGGGCAAACATGGTGTTTTCTAAAAAACAGGAGGTCGCCTATTTTGCTCATGATATTTTCCTTTGGAGCTATGATCTGTCAGATGTCGGATATGAGCCTATTTTCATCACCAGATCCATAGCTCATTATAACGAGGACCACCCGCAACCGTTCTTCGCTGTTCATACCGAGTCCCATTCAAAGGATCAGCTTCGGCAAGGAGGAGGCTCCGCAGGTGTATTATTGACGCGTGACCTTTAGGTTATACGTTGAGGAAGCCGACCCCCATGTCTGGGGGCACGCGACCGATGCCAACAAAGTTAGCCAAAGACCGGATGCGCATTCCGCAAGGAAGCGCAAAAAGAAACTATTCCCTCCCTACCGGTAGTTGCCAATCCGAAATTGGCAACTATATGCAACTTGGTATCAGGCAACGGCGAGCCCTTTTCCCCGCAGATAATCCTTGACGTCCCTGATTTTAAGCATGCGGAAATGAAAGACCGATGCGGCCAGTAAAACACTGGCGCCGCCCTTGACCACCGCTTCATAAAAATCTTCCAGTTTACCCGCACCACCGGAGGCCACCACAGGGAGAGTCACGGCAGAAGAGATGGCCCTGGTAAAGGGAATATCATAACCAGCCTTTGTTCCATCACCGTCCATGCTGGTGGGCAGAATCACACCCGCACCCAGCTCCTGACAGGTTTTCGCCCAGGCCACCGCGTCTTTGGCGATGGGCAGAGTACCGCCGGAGACCACCAGTTCAAATCCGGACGTCATGGCTGCATTTCTTTTCGCGTCTATCGCTACTGTGATTTTGTCCGACCCGAATTTGTTTGCCGCCTCACGAACCAGATCAGGATTTTTCACCGCCGCGCTGTTCATGGAGACCTTGCTCGCCCCGGCGCCCAGAACCATTTCGATATCCTCAATCGAGGAAATGCCCCCACCGACCGTCAGCGGAATGCTGATCACCGCCGAAACCTTCCTGACCCATTCCAGACGCGTTTTACGGTTTTCGAGCGTGGCCGCGATATCCAGCATGGCCAGTTCATCCGCACCTTCGGCCTGATAAAAGGCGGCATTCTCCACCGGATCACCCGCTTCTTTTATATCAACAAAATGAACACCCTTCACCACCCGCCCGTTTTTCATATCCAGACACGGCATGATTTTGATCGGTTCCATAGCAAACTCCCTTCAGAATAAATAATTTGACCGGCTGTACCACAGCGCTGCTGATTTTTTAAACCGAACCTGTCAATTTTACAACTAAAATATTCAAATATCTAAAATAAAGGCAACCATCCTGCTCTTTTTTTTCTTTAATGCTTGAAACCCCGGTCAATATCGTTTAAATCATTTTGCATCTAATTCCGTCATAAAAAGGAGCCTTCATGATCAAGATGAAAGAAATTAAAGCAGGCAAAATGAATGTGGATAAGTTTATTGATGATAAAGTCCAGGCCATAAAGCAGGCCGTGGGCGACGGCCTTGCTGTCAACGCCCTGTCCGGTGGCGTGGACTCATGCGTTGTCACCGCGCTGGGACACAGGGCACTGGGCAATCGTCTCAAAACCTACATAATTGACAATGGCATCATGCGGGAGAATGAACCGGCTAAAGTGGCCGCCGCCTTCAAAAAACTGGGCATCAAAGTTGAAGTGGTGGACGCCTCGAAGGCGTTTTTTGCCGCCCTGAAAGGTCTTACGGATCCCGAAGAAAAAAGAGAAGCCATCACGCAAACCTTTTATAAAAATGTTTTCGGCAAACTGGTGGTGAAAAGCAAGGCAAAACACCTCCTGCAGGGCACCATTCTGACGGATGTGGATGAAACCGTCGCTGGAATTAAACGACAGCACAATGTCTTCGAACAACTGGGCATTGATCCCCAAAAAGCCTTTGGCTATAAAATTCTGGAACCTCTCATTGAGCTGCGCAAAGACGGCGTACGCAAGGTTGGAGCGGGACTGGGCCTGCCGGCCGGCATGTTCGAACGGATACCCTTCCCGGGACCGGCGCTGGCCGCCCGCGTAATCGGCGAAGTTACGCCCGCAAGGATCGCGCTGGTCAGAAAAGCAACCGCCATCACCGAAATCGCTTTAAAAGATGTAAAAGCCTTTCAGTATCTGGCCATTCTGCATGAAGACCGGGTAACCGGCATGCGAAACAACAAAAGAGTCTTCGGCAATCAGATTGAAATCCGCTGCTGGAACAGCATAGACGCGCGCACGGCTAGCCCTACCCGTCTTTCTTTTGATGTCCTTGAAAAAATTGCATCGAAAATCACC
>PHBN01000282.1 GCA_002840635.1 Deltaproteobacteria bacterium HGW-Deltaproteobacteria-1 | reverse complement strand
GGATAATGTCGGCAGACGCAAGTGCTCAGCCGGAGTCACATAACAGAGAAAATCCGCTCCAGCCGCTCCGGCAATGGCGCCGCCAATTGCGGAGGTAATATGATCGTAACCGGGTGCAATATCCGTCGGCAGCGGCCCCAGAACATAAAAAGGAGCCCCCTGGCACAATTTCTTTTGAAGGCGGATATTGGCCTCCACTTCGGTAATCGGAACATGGCCCGGACCTTCAATCATCACCTGGACCCCCGCGTCACGGGCGCGTGTGGCCAGCTCGCCCAGAATGATCAGCTCACTGATTTGCCCCCGGTCAGTCGCGTCGTGAATAGCGCCTGGACGCAGACCGTCACCCAGACTCAAAACCATGTCATAGCGACGCGCAATGGCGAGCAGCCGGTCATATTCTTCATAAAGCGGATTTTCGCGGTTGTTGCAGCGCATCCAGTTGGCGATCATGGAGCCGCCCCGGCTGACAATTCCCAGAACCCTACCCTGCTTCTCCACGGCAGCCACACTTTCACGGTTGACGCCGCAATGAACCGTGATAAAATCAACACCGTCACGCCCGTTTTCTTCGATGACGTCAAACATGTCGTCTGACTTCATATCTGAAATCGCTTTTTTCTCGCCAAGAATTTTTACGGCTGCCTGGTAAATCGGCACGGTCCCGATTGCCACGGTCGATTGCTCCATCACCGCCTTGCGAATAGAGGCCAGGTCTCCGCCTGTGGACAGATCCATCACGGCGTCAGCCCCTGCTTTACAGGCGACATGAAGCTTTTCAAGTTCGACAGCCGGATCATTGTTGTCTTTTGACGTGCCGATGTTGGCATTGACTTTTGTTCGCAATCCCCTGCCAATGGCAAGCGGTTTGATTGTCTTATGGTTCACATTGCGGCAAATCACGATCGTTCCGTCTGCGACGCCCTGCCGAATATATTCCGACTCAACACCTTCTTGTGCCGCACAGATTTCCATTTCTTCAGAAAGGATCCCGCTGCGGGCTTTTTCCAGTTGTGTCATTTTTTTATCCTCCAAACTCTAAATATAATTGTTCGGCATTCAGGATGATGCCAGAATTAATTCCGCAACTTTTCTGCCGGACAGGAGCATACCACCGAAAATCGGACCCATTCTCGGCCCTCCGAAAGCCGCATTGGCCGACATGCCGGCGACATAAACGCCAGGGCAGATCTGTCGGGTATTGTCCATCGTCAGGCGTTCCGCCTTTTCTGCCCACATGGAGCGTTCACCAACCAACTTTCCCGAAGGAGTAGCCAGTTGCATATCGGCTTTCCGCTCGATCACCTTCAATACTTCAGTGGCGTGACCGGTTGTATCGATGACGCTACCGGCCGCAATCGTCAACGGATCGACATGAAGCCCCGCCATTTCGACCGGCGACCAGTTAATCACCAGCCCCGTGACCCTTCCTTCACGGATCATCACATCTTCCACGCTCACACAATTAAAAATTGACGCGCCCGCACGGGCCGCCTGAGAACAAATGGACGTAACCGCCAGAACGGCATCGGCGGTGTAATAACCCTGCTGATATTCCCTGTAGCGAATATCGAAAACATCCAGGATTTCCCTGGCCTCATCCTGAACCACAATTTCGTTAAACATCATTCCACCGCCCCACATCCCTCCGCCCAGGCTCAATTTCCGCTCAAACAGGGCAACCTTTTTCCCGGCAGACGCGAGATAATAGGCAGCGACCAGACCGGAAGGTCCTCCGCCGACAATGGCAACATCCACATCCGTTGCCTGAAGCAATTTCTCCAAAAATCTTTCAATAATCGCTTTTGAAATAACAATTTCATCCAAAACCATCTTTCACATTACCCTTCTTTCTTTATTCATTTATAAATATTTTAAAATTGTCAGCACTTTTTGGACGACCTCAACAGGATTCCTGCCCAGCACGCGAACCATCGGCTCTTTGCCCCAGCCTCCCCGGTCATAAATGATGTCGGGTATCATCCGGGTGCGAAGAAGCACGCGGTTGACGCCCCATTCCAGGGAAAAGCCCTCCCGGGCCATCTTCTCGACCGGTTCATCGGCCCGGTCAAAATGGCCAACGGCAAATCCGATCCTGCGACAGATGTCGATGATGCTTTCTGAATATTTGATATTCATCGCACTGCGGTGGGATGAATCATGTTGCAAAACGGTCAGCACCACATGGGCCATATGCTGTGAGGCACCAAATTCAGGATTGGCCGCAACATGAATCCCATCGTAAAGCCGGATGATTCTCCCGGGAAAGCCTGCAACCTGAGATTCCCGATGAAAATTCGCAACATTGATTTCCGTCATAAACAATATCGATACTGCCGGAAATTTTTCTGCCGGGCAAATGGCCGCCTTTGATCACCACATACTTTGTCCCCGTCTCGAATATCACAGCGGCAGCTTTTTTCATCTCTGCAATCGACCGGATTTTCATCCCGGCCAGCGATTCCGCCTCCGGAATATTGGGTGTAACAACGTCTGTGAGCGGCAGCAGCTTTCTGACCAGCGCCCTTTGCGCCGCCTCGTGCATCATAGTGCGACCGCCCTTGGCTGTCATCACCGGATCCACAACAACATTTTTCAGTCTGTACTCTACAATCGCTCGCACAACTGCATCGACGGCGCTCGGCGTCAAGAGCATCCCGGTTTTAACCGCGTCTGATCCGATATCGCTCAACACGGAATCCAACTGCGCCGCAATGAACTTTTTCGGAACAGGGAAAATACTCTGCACGCCGCGCGTGTTTTGAGCCGTAAGCGCCGTAATCACTGTCATGGCATAGCAGCCACAGGCACTCACCGCCTTCAAATCGGCCTGAATGCCCGCTCCTCCACCAGCATCCGATCCGCCGATGCACAGGACTTTAAACGGCCTCACCACTTAACATCCCTCCGGAAAAACGTTTTTTTGCCGGTACCGGATCACGAGCAGATCACCTGAGCCTATGTGAATGCCGGCCGGGTCCTTCAGAACAATATTGCTGATTCCACGTGATTCCTGAAGAGTCAGAACACCATCGGTCAGCGGGTAGGCAAATCCATGCAGGGTGATCCCCTCCACTTGAGGACTCAGAGCTAGAAGGGAAACAACACAGCCGACGGCGTTTTCAAAACAGACATCCGTCTGGGCGACAAAAACTTCACAAAATTCGTCCAGCAGACATGTTTTCACACCCGAATATTTTCCCGTGACCAGCAGGTGAACATTTGCCATGGCGTGATCAATTCTTCCACCCAGCGCACCCCAGATCTGAATGGATTCGGGCTCCAGGGAAAGAGCGTACTCGAGCGCCAGGGCCGTATCGGTAAAATCTTTTTCAGCGGGATGCCGGATGATCTTAACACCCCGGCGTTCGTAATGCGCCAGTTGCAAAGGCTCGATGGAGTCCATGTCACCCACCAGCACATCCGGCAAAAGCCCGGACGCCGCGAGGTGGCGGGCCCCGCCATCACAGCAGATCAGCAGACGATTGTCGGCCTGAGCCAGACATTTCGTGAAAAAGTCAGGATTCCCCAGACGCCCGCCGCTTATGATGACAATGTTCTTATTCAAAGCGATCCCAAATAAAAAAGCCACACCCCCTCACCTGAAAAGGATATGGCTTAAACGATTTTATCATGATCGCCATTCCCTACGCCAGCATTACCCGGGTCAGGTTCAAAGGGTATAATCTCAGCCGTGTCTCCATCCCGTTTCAAAACATCATCATCGGTCAGAAACGGGTAGTGTCCGGCACCCCTTGTGACAACCTATTATAATCACGATAAAAAAGCAATTTTTTTCATACCGGAAATGGAGGAAAAGTTCGTATCGTAAAGTTGCTGCCGGCCATTTGTGCGTTGGATGAGTCGCTAAGAATGTTCCTTGTCTTTTGATGCGTGTTGATTTATAAAATGCCATCTATTGCAAAAGGAGTAAATATCCATGAAATCTATTCTGATACGATTGGCTTTAATCTCTTGTCTGCTGGTTTCTATGATTCCGGGGCAGGCATTTGGTGAAACGA
>PHBN01000281.1 GCA_002840635.1 Deltaproteobacteria bacterium HGW-Deltaproteobacteria-1 | reverse complement strand
GGATCGTCGCGCCGCGTCATCGTCATGACCGGCGAAGATTCCGTCTGGCCGAAGGCGATAACGATTTCGGAGCAATGCATTTTGGTGATCACCTGTTTCATCGCTTCGACGGGGCAGGGCGCTCCCGCCATAATGCCGGTGCGCAGGGACGTCAGATCGTAACGGTCGAAATCGGGATGATTCAGGATGGTGACGAACATTGTCGGGACACCGTTGACAGCCGTGCATTTTTCTTTGGCCATCATTTGCAGTGCTTTGAGCGGATCGAAGTATTCCAAAAGAACCATTTTCGATCCGTGATAGACGCAGTTGAGAGTGCTCATGACGCAGCCGAAGCAGTGAAAGACAGGGACCTGAATCAGCAGACTGTCCTTTTCGGTCATCCCCATCACATCCCCGACCATACGGGCGTTGTTGACGATGTTATGATGCGTCAGCATGACGCCTTTGGGGAAACCGGTTGTTCCGGAGGTGTACTGCATATTGATCACGTCATCATCGGCCAGAGCCTTCATCCGTTCATCCAGCGCCGCCTCGGAAACGCTCTCCCCCATTTTAATCAGATCGGAAAATTTGAACATGCCGGGTGTGTTTTGTCTCTTTCCGATATAGACAACGTTTTTCAGAAGAGGAAGCTTGGAGGAAACAATCTTTCCGGGCTGATCCTTGTCGAGTTCCGGCAGAATGCGGCCCACCGTGTCATAAAAACTGGTATCACGATACGCGTCGATAAGAAAAAGAGTGGTGGAATCGGATTGCTTGAGAATATATTCCAGTTCATGCGTCTGGTAATTGGTGTTGATCGTGACCAGAACAGCGCCGACCATTCCCAGTGCATACTGCAGGTAGACCCATTCCGGGACATTGGTCGTCCATACGGAAACGTGATCGCCGCGCTTGATGCCAAGCGCCATCAGCCCTCTGGCCGTTTTTCGGCATTGATCATATAGCTGGGAATAATTAAGGTGTATATTGAATTCGGGAGCAACGAGCGCCGGATGATCAGGGAAGCGGCTGGCAGTGTCTTTAATCACTTCTCCCATCGTTTTGCTTACAAAATCGGACATATGATGCACCTCGCCATAAATTGGAATTTCAATTAAGTGCAATTTAAAACCACTTAACGTAAACTGGGTTATGTATAACCGATTTTTTTTAATTCTGTCAATTAATTTCTTCAGGAATTATCAGATCACAGCTTTTTTGTGTTTTTAGCGTCGGGACGGTTTGTCTGATAGTTTAATATAATCAATAGCATGTGAATGAAGCAGCATTTTTTCTGAAGATCCGCACTTCAGGATCATTCCAATTTGGAACAGTTTGGAACTCCACGGGAGAAATAAGTAAACCTGTGTTTATGGAGATTCAGATTTCCGGCCTTTTATCAAACCATGGCGCCGCCCGTTCGAGCTGTCCGCCAAGCTGCAGCAGAAGCGATTCTTCTCCGAAGCGGCCGATGAACTGCACGCCGCAGGGCAGCCCTTCTTCGCTCCAGTGAAGCGGCACGGACATGGCCGGCTGTCCCGTGAGGTTGGCCAGTTGAGTGAAGGGCATTTTGGAAAGACCTTTGGTGGCCATCACATCGGCGATGCCGGTGGCCTTCAGCAGCCCTCCTAGATTCAGCGAGTTGATGATATTGAGTAAAAACTGTTCGGATGGCTTCTGTTTCATCTCACCGATCCGCGGGGGAAGAGAAGCGATGGTCGGGGTCATATACAGGTCGTACGTTTCATGGAATTTCGCCATGTGTCGTGAAAAAGTATTCCACTGGCGCCGGGCAAGGACGAAATCACCCGCAGAGAAAGTCTTTCCCAGTAGATTCAAAGCCCAGGTGGTATCTTCCGTATCATGGTGGTTGAGCGGCCTGCCGACAATGCTTTTGAGCTCTTCAATATCCGCGGCGACTTCCCCGAAATAAAGCATGAAATAACAGCGGGCCACGGCTTCCCCGTCAATGTCAGGGCTGGCCTCTTCAACACGATGTCCAAGGCTCTCCAGAAGTTTTGCCGCATCCTGCACAGCCTGAATACACGCGGGATCAACATTGGCTTTTAAAGGTGACTGAAGTGTGAATCCGATTTTCAGTTTCCGGGGGTCTTGTCCGGCGTCTTCCAGGAAAGGTCTCTCCGGCATTGGAAGAAGACAGGGTGCTCCCGGGTCTGCACCATGGATCACGCCTTCCACTTCCGCCCCCTGCCAGACTTCCCCCGATTCGGGTCCCAGCGGGTTGCGTCCGCGTGTCGGCTTCAGTCCGAACAGTCCGCAGCACGACGATGGAATGCGTATGGAACCGCCCCCGTCGCCGCCTGAGGCCATAGGGACGATTCCGGCGGCTATCGCCGCTCCGGAACCGCCGCTGGAGCCGCCGGGCGTACGATCGAGATTCCAGGGATTGCGTGTTGGACCGTGCAGTTCAGGTTCGGTAATCCCCATCAGTCCGAATTCCGGTGTGTTCGTTTTACCCAGGACAATCAGTCCGGATGCTCTGTAGCGTCTGGCCATTTCGCTGTCCTGTGTCGGGACATAGTCGCGGCAGGCTTTGCTACCCTTGGTCATGGGGACGCCAGCAATGGCTGAAACAAGATCCTTGCATAAAAAAGGCACGCCGGAGAAGGGGCCTTGCGGGATCGGGCCTCTGGCTGCCACACGGGCAGCATCATCCATGCGGTAAATGACCGCATTGATCTTCGGGTTGATGCGGTCCATGCGCAGGATCGCCTCTTCACATAATTCCAGAGCGGTGACTTCCTTTTTTCTGACCAGTTCGGCCAGCCCCAGGCCATCGTATTTTTCGTAGTCACTGAATCCCGGCATGTTTTCCCTCCCCCCGCGTTGTTGTTTTTCCCCCGTCAAATTAAGACTTATATCGTTATCGGTTATTGTAAAAATGAAGAAAATTACCGCTGCAAAAGAGAAGACGTAAAAATACATCAAGAGTATATTAACGAAAGTACAATGAAGTCAAGGATATTTGTCTTCAGAAGAAAAACATGGATAACCGCTAGGAATTCTTGTCTTTTCCCGAAAGAAACATACGTTCGACGCGGAGGAAATCGATTTTACCGGTTTAATACGGCGTGGCATGGCAAAAGGCTCAAGCTTTTCCAGGATCATTTTTCTGAGCTGTATTTCCGTCAGTTCACAGGCTACCAGGGCAGCAATTACACTTTCCCGTCCTTTGTCCGCGGGCAGCGCAATGACCACAGCGTCACGCACTGTGGGCAGTGTCTGGATTTTGTTCTGGACTTCTAGAAGGTCAACGCGTTTGCCGGCTACTTTGACAATGCCGTCAGCCCTTCCGAGAAGCAGAAAACGATCATTTTTATCCAGCTGGACTTCATCACCTGTCACACAAAATCCTTCCCTGTCTTTTTCCATTTCAATGGATACAAAATCGGAGCGCACGGCGAGCCGTTTCCCCGACAATCGCCAGGAAACGACGTCGGCAGGCTTCCAGGCATCTGTATTTTCGCTTACACTGCGCGAGGCAATGCCGCCCGTTTCAGTTGACCCATAGATTTCATTGATGCCCAGGCCGGTTTTTTTCAGGAAATGCGTTGCGTCAGAACGATTCAAAACGCCCGAAGAGGAAAAAGCGATTCTCAGCGACGGCACGGACAGATTGTCAACTTTTAAAGACCGGTAGTGAATCGGTACGCTTACCAGCACGGTGGCCTTG
>PHBN01000280.1 GCA_002840635.1 Deltaproteobacteria bacterium HGW-Deltaproteobacteria-1 | reverse complement strand
TTCCCTGGCGTATTTCACCGCCGCTTCCATGGCTCCCTGCGCAATGCCCAGGGCCTGGGCGGCCACACCGATCCGGCCGTTGTCCAGGGTCGCCAGGCCGATCTTCATGCCGTCGCCGAGTTTGCCCAGAAGGTTTGCTTCCGGCACGCGACAGTCTTCAAAAAACAAGGACGAAACGGGATTGGCGCGCATGCCGCAAAGGTCTTCCAGTTCGCCGCGCAAAAAACCCGGAAATTTACTTTCAACAATAAAGACAGAGCTTTGCAGTTTATTTTCAGGTAAAGAAGTCAATGCGAAAATTAAAGCGACATCGCAGACTCCGCCGTTGGTGACAAAAATTTTCGTGCCGTTTAAAATGTAATCCGAACCGTTTTTAACGGCTGTCATTTCGACACTGCCCGCATCAGAACCGGCGTTGGCTTCGGTCAGGCTGAATGCGCCGATCACGTCCCCCGAGGCCAGTTGAGGCAGATAATTTTCTTTTTGGTCGGCATTGGCAAATTGCAGAAAAGGATAGACCGCCACGCCGTTATGAACGGTTACACACAAACCAACCGCGGCGCACACGCGCGATAATTCCTCCACTACAATGGCGGTGCTGATGGAATCCAGGGCCGCGCCGCCGTATTCCTCAGGCACTTGCAGGCCAAAATAGTTGAGGGCCTTCATCTTGTCGATCGCGTCACGCGGAAAAATCCGCTGCTGGTCAATTTCGGCAGCAATGGGCGCCAGTTCCGTCTCGGCAAAATGCCGGGCGGAGTTGCGGATCAGTTTATGTTTTATACACGGGTTAAATTGCAAATTCAGCTCCGGAACGGGGCATGGGATTTCCCATGCGTCCTGACAATTATATTCAATACTCAATATCGCAAATAAAAAATGTCAACTGGCATATAGAAAAAAGACACGGTAAAGTCAATCAAAGATTCACCGTTTACCGGAAGGTAAACGGAATGATACACATTGCACCGGTATTGACGAACCGGAAATCAGGGCTTGTGAATTTTGCTTCTCATTTCAGCCAGTTTTTCTTTGTCCAGATAGTATTTGCCGTCGGGGGTTTTGACAACCAGCTTGTCGGAAATCAGCAGATTAAGTGCTTTGGGCCGCAGGTTGCCCGTGCCGACACGAAAAAAATTCTTCCGCTCATCCTGCAGTTTAATCGCCTTGCTGCCCTTGAAGGCCCCCGCCTCTTCCATTTCGGCAATCAACTTGAAGCACATCCGCTGCAGACCCAAGCCGGTGAAATACATGGCCGCAAAAACAAAGACAATAAAGGCTGCAACCAGTAAAATTATCTGTAAATAGATGGACATTTGTTTGAAAGTCCCCTGCCGTTTTCGACAAACGCAATTTCTTTTGACGCAATTTCATACAATTCATCAACCGGTTTGTCAACCGGACAGACAGGTTCGGTAAAAACAATTATCATTTAACGAGGATTGAATAAGCTGTTACTCACCGGACTGATACATTTCTTCAATGATATTTTTGTATTGCTCGGCAATGGATTTGCGTTTGACTTTCATGGTCGGTGTGACCTCGCCGTCCTCCGTGTAAAGTTTTTTGTCCAGCAGGCGGAACTTTCGGATGTTTTCCACGCGGGCAATCTGCTTGTTGACTTTTTCCACTTCATCGGAAATCAGCTTGATGACTTCCTCTGTGCGGGTGAGACTGGCGAAAGTGGTGTACTGAACTTTTTGATCCTGCGCGTATTTGACAACGTTTTCTTCATCAATGACGATCAGCGCAGTAATGTATTTGCGCCGGTCGCCGATGACCACGGCATCCGTAATGTATGGAGAAAACTTGAGCAGGTTTTCAATATACTGGGGCGCAACGTTCTTGCCGCCTGCCGTTATGATCAGGTCTTTCTTGCGGTCGGTGATTTTGAGATAACCTTCCGAATCGACCTCCCCCACGTCGCCGGTGTGGAACCAGCCGCCTTCCAGGGCCGCGGCCGTGGCTTCCGGCTCCTTGAAATAGCCCTGGAAAATGCCACCGTGCTGAATCAGAATCTCGCCATCTTCGGCAATCTTCACGTTAGCGCCCGGCAGATTGCGGCCTACTGTTCCCAGTTTAAAATTTTCCGCGTCGGAAATGTGCGTGATGCCCGTTGTCTCGGTCAGCCCGTAGCCTTCGCGGATCGGAATACCGATGCTCTGGAAAAATTTTAGAATCTCATGCGAAATGGGCGCTGCGCCGGAAAAACCGAGGCGAACGCGGTCAAACCCCAGTCGCTCTTTGAGTTTCCAGAAAACACTGAAATATGCCAGCTGATAACCCAGATATAAATACCAGGGGATGGGCTTATTG
>PHBN01000279.1 GCA_002840635.1 Deltaproteobacteria bacterium HGW-Deltaproteobacteria-1 | reverse complement strand
ACATGAATTTTCTGTAGGTAATGAAGGACGCGAGGTTTTCTGGAACATTCCCCTGCCGGCGTTTGAGATCATCCTTTTTGCTCTCACATTCGTTGCACTTGCCATATTTGCTTATGGTGTATATCGCCGCTGGTTAATGTGGAAGGCGATGGGCAAGCCGGAAATGCGCCTGGACAACATTAAGGAAAGAGTCAAGATCGCTCTTGCGGAGGTTTTTCTGCAAAAGAAAGTCTTGAAAGATCCTTTTCCGGGAATAATGCACGCCTTAATCTTTTTTGGTTTTTTTGTTTTAATTTTCGGTGCCGCATTTGACGCAGGGCAGCATCATATTACGGAACCACTCTTCAGCTGGACATTTCTGAAAGGCAATTTTTATTTAGGATTTTCTTTCCTGATGGATCTCTTCGGATTGTTCGTGCTGACCGGTGTGATCATTGCGCTCGATCGCCGTTTTGTTACAAAACCGGATCGTATGGGCTACAAGGGTGAAGTCGATAATACACCCGATGATGTCATCGTTCTCCTGCTCATCGGCGCCATCATCATCACCGGTTTTATAACAGAAGCGCTCCGCATTTATGTGACCAATCCTCCCTGGGAATACTGGTCGTTCGTGGGCTGGCTTTTATCCCGTACCTTTACAGGGATTGAACATGATACCGCCCGGCTCGTGCACCAGTTGACCTGGTGGGTGCATGCGATTCTGGGCCTGGGTTTCATCGCTTATATTCCGTATTCCCGCCTCATGCACATTATTACAACCCCGGCGAACCATTTCCTGCAGTCCTTCAAACCGACGGGCTATATTGAACCGATCCGTGATTTTGAAAATGCAGAAGCGTTTGGCGTTGGTAAGTTGGAAGAGTTCACCTGGAAACAGATTTTTGATTCCGAGGCCTGCACACGCTGCGGCCGTTGTCAGGACGGTTGCCCGGCTTATCTGACGGGCAAGCCACTGTCACCCAAGAAAGTGGTTCAGGACATCAAAACGCACTGGCTGGAAAAGGTCCCCGAGGCAGTGAAAGCTATGAAAGCCGCGCAACTTGCAGGCGCTCCCGCAGAGGGAGAAGCCCCCGCAGAAGCAGCGGCGGAGGAGGCAACCGGAAAAGCGCTGGTCGGCGAAGTTATTGACCTTCATGAACTCTGGGCCTGTACCAACTGCATGTATTGTATGGAACACTGTTCGGCATCGATTGAACATGTGCCAAAGATTATTGATATGCGCCGTTATAAGGTTTTGACCGAAGCGGATTTTGCTCCGGAACTCCAGCTGACCTGCCGCAATATGGAGAATAATTCAAACCCGTGGGGCGTGGGTGCGCATCTTCGCGGCGACTGGGCCAAGGAATTGGGCATTAAGACGCTGGCCGAAGACCCAAACGTCGAATATCTGTTCTACGTGGGCTGTTCGGGTTCGTTTGACGATCGTGGCAAAAAGATTTCTGTCGCGTTTGCGAAAATCCTTCAGGAAGCCGGCGTCAGCTTCGGCATTCTGGGGACGGAAGAAGGCTGCTGCGGTGATTCCGCAATGCGTTCCGGCAATGAGTATCTCTTCCAGTCACTGGCACAGGCCAATATTGACGTGATGAACGGATACGGGGTGAAAAAAGTCATCGCGATCTGCCCTCACGGTTATAACGCATTGAAAAAAGATTACCCCAATTTCGGCGGCAATTTCGAAGTCTATCATCACACGGAGATTATCGCCAACCTGATTGCAACTGGCAAAATCAAGTTGCCCGAGCCCCTTAAGGGAACATTTGTCTATCACGATTCGTGCTTCCTGGGCCGTTATAACCATATTTATGATCAGCCCCGTCAGATTTTGAAAGCGATCCGCGGTATCAATGTTGTCGAGATGGAGAGAAATCTTGACAAGAGCTTCTGCTGCGGTGCCGGCGGTGCTAGAATGTGGATGGAAGAAGATATCGGAGAGCGTATTAACAATGCACGCACCAAGCAGGCTATCGCCGTAAACGCCGATATGATTGCCGTAGGTTGTCCGTTCTGTCTTACCATGATGTCCGACGGCATCAAGGATAATCATAAGGAAGAGACGATGCAGGCATGGGATCTGGCCGAGCTGGTTGTCAAGGCTATGGGCAAGGAAGAAGTTAAACCGCCCGTTGATGTTTGCGCTGTTTAATTCAACTTCATACAACATGATAAAATGATTTTACAAAGAGCCCGATCTGAAAAGAAAGGGCTCTTTGACTATTAAAGGAGATCTGTAATGGACTATCAAAATATTCTTTTTAATGTCGAAAACGGGATTGCTAACATTACATTCAATCGTCCCAAGGTTTTAAATGCAATGAATTCCGAGGTGAT
>PHBN01000278.1 GCA_002840635.1 Deltaproteobacteria bacterium HGW-Deltaproteobacteria-1 | reverse complement strand
GTGTAATGACATGTGGACTTATGTTCAGACGGTTATTATTTATACTTTTGTGCTGGGTTCCATTTATCTTCTGATCGCGCTCGGTTTCTCCCTGATCTGCGGGGTGTTACGGATTTTCCATCTCGGATACGCCTATATCTTTCCTCTCACCGTTTACGGTACCTGGATGTTTATGTCGGCGCTTGGCTGGCCTTTGATCCCATCCATTCTGGGAATGGTCGTCATTCAATTTATCGTTTCCATTCTCATTTATAAAGGCATTATTAAAAAATATCTTACTACCGAGGATGTTCTTTTGACGGCGCTTCTCCTGGTGGCGCTGATTATTGAACAAGCCGCTAATTATTTTTATCCGGTTCAGGCAGGCGTCTACCTGGAAACAACGCTGGCGGATGGCATATTCCAGATCGGTGAAGTAGTGATTCCCAAGCAGCTTGTGATCGGTGCCGTGATTGCTCTGGCGATGACCGGCGCTTTTGTCTTCTTTTTCGTAAAAACAAAAACCGGTATGGCCATTCGGGCTTTATCTCAGGATATCTACTCATCAAAAATTGTCGGCATCAATGTAGAAACGCTCTATTTATTTACCATGATGATCGTCCTTTTGCCCGTTATCATCGCGATGCTAATTGTGGCGCCGGTCTGGTCGGTCGAGCCGGGTATGGGCTGGTTGTATATGACCACAGCGATTCTGGTTTCCGTACTTGGCGGGCTGGGGAATATCAAAGGTACGATCATGGCCAGTTTTTTAATCGGTTTCACCCACGCCATCGTCTGTAATGTCATTGGAGAGCCGCGCTTCATGAACTTGTCTGCATTGATTCTTGTCATGATAATTTTGGTTATCCGACCCCAAGGTTTAGCAAGGAGTGAATCTCTATGGTAGAAATGGAATTAAAACGGGACCGTGTTGTCATCCGGCTTGGAACCAAAAAGTGGGAATGGACGCTGGAACCTCGATACTGGCGAAATACATTGCTCTGGGTCCTGTTTTTGATCATCGCCCCCGCTATTGCTTATTTTGTCAGCCCCGGCCTGATCAACACGATGATATCTGCAAACATCTATGCCGCCATAGCGATGCCTCTGGCGCTGATGACGATCGGTACAGGACGCATGAACTTCGGTCCTCAATTTTATATCGGAGTAGGGGGCTATACGGCGGCGCTGCTCAGCATAGCATACGGCTGGGGACCCTTGACCACACTGCCTTTTGCTATCCTGATGTCCATGATTTCGGCTCTTATATTCAGCCCGCTGGTCATTATGGCGCGAGGACTTTACTATGTTCTCCTGACGCTGCTTTTACCGCTGGTGTTCCTGGAAGTGACGTTTATTTACACCGATATTTTCAAAGGTGATACGGGGCTCTTCGGCATTGTACCGCTTCTGGATACTGGTAATGCCAATAATAATTTTTTAATTATAGGGTATTTTTCCACGGCGATCATGTTTACCTATCTGTGGTTCATCAACAAAGTCTTGAAATCCCGCTATGGACTGATTATGGCGGCAATCAACGATGATGAAGAGGTTGCCCATTCCATCGGCATCAATATCAATAAGGTTAAAATTATCGCCTTTGTTACCGCCGCTACAATGGTTGGCATCATCGGATGGTTTTACGCTCATTATTTCAGTTCGTTTGCCGGCATCACTTATCTACCCCTGACCTTTATGTTGAAGATTTTACTGGTCCTGATGATCGGCGGCCGCGCCCAGGTTTTCGGCTGCGTGGTCGGTGGTTATTTTATCGCTTTTCTGGAGATGCTGATGATTCGCTTTATGGGACCGATCCAGCCGCTGCTGTTTCCCATTATTCTGCTGATTTTGTTATTTATTCTTCCGGAAGGACTATTCGGCCTTTACCGGAAGCGCCGCTATCGTGAGTATTTACCAACCATTCATGTGCGGAGGTAAGCATTCATGACGCCATTACTTAAAGTGAGCAATCTGGTCAAACGGTTTGGTGGGATTATTGCGGTCAACGACGTTTCCTTTGAAATTTATAAGGGGGAAACGCTGGGATTTATCGGCCCGAACGGTGCCGGTAAATCCACCGTAGTCAATGCTCTGACCGGTTTCTTCCCGGTCACCTCCGGCAAAATTGAACTGAACGGCGTGGATATCACCCATATGAAACCGCACCAAAGGGCGCATATGGGGCTTGCGCGCACCTATCAGATTCCGCGGCCCTTTCCTGAATTGACGGCGCTGACGAGTGTTCTGGCCAGCTCCATTTCCGGCAAAAAAAGAATCAACCAGAGTTTTCAGGACGCGATGTTCGACGCGACACACTATCTGGAATTTGTGGGACTCTTCAGTAAGCGCAATATA
>PHBN01000277.1 GCA_002840635.1 Deltaproteobacteria bacterium HGW-Deltaproteobacteria-1 | reverse complement strand
GAATAAAAAAAATTATCGGGAATTTCGAAAACAGGTAATTAAGTTTGATTTTCCCCCCTGTATGCACTGCGGAGGGTGTGATTATGTCGAAACGAACGAAGAAGATTGCCTTAGAAATATCCATCCCGTATGTGGCGACTGCCTCTGGCCAAAAAGCATATTGTTATGCCTGTGACAGGGCGCCCCACCCTGCCTGCATGATGGACAAGATTTAAAATGCGCATCCAGTTTTCATCCGATAAGGCTTTCAATATTTTTATAATGTTCATTTATCTCCCGATTATGTATGAGTTAAAAATAATAACCCACGCGCAGTTCAACCCTATAATCGTTTTGTTTTTCGCCGAACTCTGAATTTCTAGCGCCAAAAATAATGCCTGAACGGAGACGAAATTCCCAATTAGTAATGCCGGTATAAAGAAGCTCCGGCGTCAATGACCAGCTTTGATCGTCTGCGCTCATCATTCCGGTAATCGACGGCGTGAAATAAAGAATATCAAACGGCTCTTTCTGGCTGAAACGGAGGTAAATATAATTCTGCATGGCGTTCGCGCGGGCGTAACCGGATTCCGCCAGTTGCTGCGCCTGGTCGAGCAAAGCCGTTTTACCAGATGACTGATAGAGATTATATCCATAGTGAATAAGGCTGTAAAAGTTTTTCATTTCATCCGACGAGAAACCTGCATCGCTATGGTAGAATTCAATAATCGTGGTCAGATCAAACGACGTCAGGTAACGGATGCCGATAAGAAAACTGTGCGCCTGCGTTTCGATCTGTCGGGAAATTCCGCTTGCGTCCAGCACGTTTTTCCGACTGTTACGAAAATAGGCGTATTCGCCATGCACTTCAAGGTTAGTCGAAAGGTTGCGGGAAAAATCAAAACCGTAACGATCCGACTTGCTGCCGCCTGTCATAAACATGAAATCGATATCCGTGTCATACAAGAGAAAATAAAACCGCCCGGCAATATTCAGATTGTTGTTATTCCCGAAATCGCTGTTCACATGATCATAGACAGGAAGAAGCACGGGGGTAAAAGAAAATGTTTTCAAGGGCCCATCGAAGCTTCTAATATAGTCCGCCGTGGCGAGGATGTAGCCCTCCATCGCCTGTTCCGGATCATCAGGATCTTTCGGTCTGTCCACAAAAGCCACGGGGTTCCAGGCATAACCCTTCCCCCATTTCATGGTTTTCTTGCCGACGTCAAACTTCAGATTGGATAATGGTTTCACGGAACCATAGAGTTCGTAAAACGTCGATCTTTCCGATTCCCCCGAATAGGAAGCTTTCAAATCCGTATTCGTCTTGGCATAGATTCGAAAGATATTCTTCTCATAGCTTCCTTCCAGTTGAATCCGGCCGTTTGCTTCCAGCAGATTCTGTCCCCGGGGGTCGCTGAAAAAGCGCAGTTTGTAAAAGGCAGACTCCCGATCAAGCCCGAAGAGTATGGGTTTGAATTCAATGTACCCGCCGATATGATAGGGTTTCTTCTCTGTTTCGCCGGGATCAAAGGTGTACGCCTCCTCGGCATTCACAGCTGCCGGGATCAGCCAAAAGGTTAAAATGGAGAAGATAACCCACAACCGCTTCATTGTCGCAACGATTCCAGATTCGGCATAAAGGTCAGAGTAAAGACTTCATCCTTGAAGGTCTTCTTTTTAACTTTGGCAAAAATCATGACGGACTTATAGCCCTTATAAAGGGGACTGTCCGTTTCTATCACCGCCGGCCGGACGATGCCTCCGCCAAAATCTTTTACATCCTTGAAGTAGAGAGTTTTAATCAACATATCTTTCTCTGTCAGGCATTCAATCTTTGTCGGCAGCTTTTTGTCCTTGTCCGCCCATATTTTGAGTTTGTCATAAGCCACCGTTGTGGTTTTGGCCTTAAGGTAGAGGAGATATTCCTTACCCTGCTCATCCACCTTTTCCACATTGTATTCCGCTGTGTAATCCAGTTGCAGAATATCGGCATTGTTGAAGACGCCGCCCACGACTGACTGGAGGCTGGTGATGCGAATCGGCTTACCGACATTAGGAATATTGAGCCACATATTATCGCCAACCCTAAGCGTGCTTCGGCCTTTTTCACTGGCCGGGGCGATAAACAGCGAAGCCACTTTATCAACGCCCTTCTTAACGGTAAAAAGCGTAAATTCCTTTTTCGCACCGGAAGGCTCGATGTTGATGAGCTTTCGATAGGACTCGTAGGATTCGGGTGAAAGGTTTCTGTCCACCTGTTCCAGAAGCGCCTTACCATCTAGTGCAAAGGCCGGACAAGCCACGGATACAATCAACAGACAAATCAGCAAGATTTTTTTTATCATATTATTCTCCCTTTAATTTCG
>PHBN01000015.1 GCA_002840635.1 Deltaproteobacteria bacterium HGW-Deltaproteobacteria-1 | reverse complement strand
GACCTCCTTGTTTTTTAATTTTAGGAACATCAACCGGCAATGCAGAAATAGAAATTGGTTTCTATTCTAATAGCACAATCCTAAGCGGCATTCAATCCCATCATCAACACCGCATTCCATGCAATTGAAAATCATTCATTTTTCAGCCAGCAAGAAGACATCAATGATATAAACACTTGCCCGAAGCCTTAAATCCTAGTAATGATATCATCAACAACCTGCACCGAAAGGAAAATAAATGCTGACCTCGAATCAACTTGCGAAATACGCCGATGTGCTCCTGTGGGGATTGCAAACCGCCAAGAAAGCCTCCTTAAAAAAAAATGAAATTGTCTTGATTCAGTACGGTCAACCGGCGCTTAAGCTTGCGGAAATCCTCTATGCACGCCTCCTGGACATGGGCATTCATCCTGTGCAGCGGATGGTTCCCACCTTCGGAATGGAAAAGAGTTTTTACCAGAAGGCCAATCCGAAACAGCTGACTTTTCTCACCCCCGGCGACAGGGAACTGTATCAAAACATCGGCGGCCGGATATACTTGCACGCCCCCGAATCTCTGACACATTTAAAAGACATTGAGCCGTCCAGAATCGGTAAAGCCATGGTATCCCGCAAACCCTTCAAGGACATTCTTGACCGCCGCGAAGAACAGCACAAATACAGCTGGACGCTTTGCATTGTTCCGACCGACGAACTGGCCCGCCAGGCCAGGATGTCTGTCAAACAATACACCGTGCAGGTCGTCAAGGGCTGTTACCTTGACAAAGATCATCCCGTGGTCGAATGGAAGTACATTCACAAAGAGGTCATGGACATTAAGAAACGGCTGAGTTCCCTTCCCGTTAAATATTTCCGCATGGAATCTGCCAGCATGGATTTAAAAATTACACCGGGCGACCACCGTAAATGGGCCGGTGTTTCCGGGCATAATGTGCCCAGTTTTGAAATTTTCATCTCTCCCGACTGGCGCGGGACGGAAGGTGTCTATTTTGCCAACCTCCCCTCTTTCCGGAGCGGCAACTACGTCGAGGGGATTCGAATCACCTTTGCACATGGCAGGGCTGTCAAGATAGAGGCAAAGCAGGGAGAGGCCTTTGCAAAAAAACAACTGGCCATGGACGCGGGCGCTTCTCAGGTCGGTGAATTCTCACTCACCGATAAACGGTTTTCGCGGATTGACCGGTTCATGGCGGAAACACTCTTCGATGAAAATTTCGGCGGGAAAGCCGGAAACTCTCACATTGCCCTGGGCTCATCCTACAGCGATACATATAGCGGTGATCCGGCCAGGCTGACCGGACCGATGAAGAAAAAACTGGGATTTAACGATTCAGCTCTTCACTGGGACCTGGTGAATACCGAATCAAAGACTGTAACGGCTCATCTGACCGATGGAAGAAAAGTTGTTATTTACGACCGGGGAGTATTCACCCTCTAGTGCAGGGAAAGAAGGTCCGAGGCGGCATCCAGCATAGACTTGATTTTCTTGTAAAAAGCATCAGGTTCGTTTGTGTTCAGCGCAATTAATTCGCCCGGGCAGATGCTGCTTTTATCATGGGTCAGGATATTCGGAACAACGATGAAAGCCGTCAGACGGATACCGCAGTCTTTCAGAAATTGCTCGGCAGGCAACGATACAACCGTTGTATGCACTTCCTCAATAATACCGGAACGATCAATCAGTCGAGCTGCCGCAAGCCCCATGACCTTGTCATGCAAAATCAGGCCGGACTTGCCCGAATATTTTTCCAGAGCGTCCCATAGCGGACGCAGGCCGCCGTCCTGGGAGGAGTGGATCAAACTGTCGCCTTCCAGAAGCGCCAGCGAATAGCAGGTAAAATCAGGGATCAGCATAGATATTTTTTAATCGGTTTCATGCCCAGCGAAATCAGCAAAGCCCACATCAGATTGCCTAAAAGCAAAACGATAACCAGTTTGGCAATAAAAACAGGGGAAAGACCGGCAAGATAATAGTCAGACACGATCAACCATGGAAGCTGACAGGCAAAAGCAAGCATTACAGATGGAATAATTTTTAAAGTCTTGCGAAAGAAGACACCGGTTAGAAAACCCATCAGTGCATTGCCCGCAATCAGCCAGGGATTGCCAAGCACAATGGCTGAATAAAGAGATCCGGTTATTCCGGCAACCAGTCCGCCCACAGGGCCAAAGCTAATGGCCGCCATAATAATCGCCGCCGGAAAGAAATGGATCTTCCAGCTTTGCGCAAACGTAACATTGATAAGGCTCAAAATGCAGGGCAAAAATACCAACAGGCCAAAAGCCACGGCAGCCCTGCGAAAAGATTGTACGCCACTGACACTTAAAGTGGAATTTTGCATGACCGGCACCCCCCATTTAACATGTTGTTATTTTATACTATCAGTCTGCCTTTGAACAGATAAATTTTATCAAACCTCTTCTGAATTCCCGACTAACCATGAAGCAGATGGGAATTCGGCAAACCGTTTTTAATTGACACATCTTCTGTTTTTTCTTATTATTTCCCCAGATTATTAATATAATTTGTTTGTCCCTTAACCCACATTTGACGGACAGGAACATTACGATGGAAGATACACGGAAATACAATCGTCGGGAAGTGATTCAAAAAGGTTTAACGCTGGGTCTTATCGCGGGCGGCGCGGTTGTTCTCGGAAAACCTGATTTGCTCATGGCAAAAGGAAAACCCGCCGGCCTCCCTGACCTGGTCGCTGTCAAAAATGGTGAGCCGAACACCATGTTTATGTTTTTGACAACGTGGTGACGCCAACCTCCGGCAACGCCCGTAATTGCTATCGACTCAGCGGAATCGAAGAAGCAGCCAAATCTGCCCGCGGCATCGTTGTGCCGATCGACGATTTCAGTTACCGTGAAGTCAGGATTCCCGGCGGCAAAACACTCAAAACGGCGGATGTGCACAGCCTGATTCTGGATTGCGACGTGTTCATCAATGCGCCGGTGCTCAAACATCACAGTTCTACACATCTATCCATCGCCATGAAAAACATGATGGGCATTGTCAAAAACCGCATGGAATATCACCTGACTGGCCTGGACCAGTGCATTGCGGATTTCTGCCTGTATCGCAAACCTGACCTCAATGTTGTGGATGCATACCGCGTATTGATGAGCCAGGGGCCGTCAGGACCGTCAAATCCGCAATCCGCCAACGTTCAAATGAAAAAAACCCTTCTGATGTCAAAGGATATCGTGGCAGTGGATGCAGCAGCCGCCAGAATTTTCGGAAAAGACCCTGAAGACATCGGCTACATCAAAATCGCCCATGCGCAAAAAATTGGCAATATGAATCTGAAAGAGCTGAAGATTGTTACGTTTGCCATGTAGTATACGGAATGTTGCCTCCGTGGACCATCACCACTTTCTGTCATTTGATCAGGGGATCATATTGTTCAAATCCCGCCTGCGGACGGCGTAACTTTTCACCGTCCTTTTAAAGGGTTTAGAATTGAAATGAGGAACACCAGCATTGACTCCGATAAAAGCACGCATCATCATATCCGGAATCATCTTTGTTTTGTTTGTCTTGCTTTTTGTGGGCACGGAAAGAATGTCCGTCCTCCTATCCGAAATCCTTCCGCTTTTTCAGTTTATCCCGGCTCTGGTGAGGACAATCACCCAACCGGAAGCACTGTTTATTGCCGGCCTGATTTTCATTCTTCTGGTTACCTTGATTTTCGGCAGGGTTTATTGCTCCTTTCTGTGCCCTCTGGGAACGCTTCAGGATTTACTAATCTTTGGCTCACAGCGGATTGGCCTGAAATCCAAACACTCTTTTTCCAGACCATACAACAGCATGCGCTATATGATTCTGGCTTTAACGGTTGCGGCGATATTCATCGGGTCCCTGTCATTTATCAGCCTGTTTGACCCCTACTCTCTTACCGGAAGAATTTTTACTTATTTTCTTCAACCGCTTCTCGTCTGGATATACAATCTGGGAATCTTCGCTTTGAAACCCTATTGATTATATATCTCGCCGTAACCCGCGGCCGTTTATACTGCAATACCGTTTGCCCGGTGGGAACATTCTTGGGGCTGATGTCACGCGTGTCCGTTTTCCAATTCATATTGAATCAAAAAGCCTGCTCCGAATGCGTGCGGTGCGAGAATGTGTGTAAGGCGGGGTGCATCGACTCACAAAACGCCGCCATTGATATGAGCCGCTGTGTAGGGTGCTTTAACTGCCTGGATGCATGTCCAAAAGCCACGATCAGCTATCGTCCTGCCTGGAAGAAAACACAGCAAACGGAATGGTCGCCGGCGCGTCGTGGTTTTGTAGTCGGAGGGGTCGCGGCGGCCGCCGGCCTCTTGGCGTTTAACGCGAACATCCGCACGCTTTTGGGTATCCGATCCGTGCAGGCTAATCCGCCTGTCACTCCACCAGGGTCCCTCAACACGATGCGTTTTACACAGGCCTGCACAGCCTGCTCTCTATGTGTCAGCGTCTGTCCCACGCAGGTACTGACACCGACTTTTATGGATTTCGGAATAGCGGGTTTGATGCAGCCCAAAATGAATTATGAAAAGAGTTACTGCGATTATGAGTGCAACGTTTGCTCTGCCGTCTGCCCCACGGGGGCAATCACACCGCTTTCACTGGATGAAAAAAAACTGACGCAGATTGGCGAGGCTCAGCTGCTGGAAGACATCTGTGTGGTCTATGTCAATCACAACAATTGCGGCGCATGCGGTGAAGTCTGTCCAACACACGCCATCCGTTTTGTGGACAAAGAAAATATTCTGTATCCGAAAATCGACAAACAGTATTGCATCGGTTGCGGCGCCTGCCAACTCGCCTGCCCGACAACGCCTCGATCCATTGTCGTTCACGCCCACCCGATTCATAAAAAAGCCGAAAAATATGCGAGTGACCTTCAGGTTATCAGCCCCGAAAAAACGGACGGGCAGAAGACTTCGGGGGATCAGGACTTTCCTTTTTAACCGCTCAATCCCTCGATAAACGCCAGAACATTTTTTCCCAGGACGGCATGATTGTATCCGCCTTCCAGAATGCCGAAACAGCCTCCATGGTTGCGGAGAGCTGTTTCTCTTACACGTTTTCCCATGTAAGTATAATCCTCTGTTTTAAGCAAGCCGCCCCAATCTTCTTCATGGTTGTCGAACCCGGCGGAAACAGCAATGATATCCGCGTCTGTCTTGTCCAGGGCGTTGGTGACGATTTTCAGATATTCATTGCGGCCCTGGCCTCCCGGATTGAGAATGGTCACATATCTTTTGGGCTCCAGAATATTGATATTGCCATCACGGCAAAGCAGGGTTCGGAAAGACCAATCTCGGCGGCTTTGATCGCACCGCCCGCGGCCAGTGCCGCAATTTCATAAACACCTTCACGCCTGACTTCGGCAATGTGCCGGGAAGTGTGAACCAGCGCGATATCCTCTTCTGATGCCGGCTGCGGTTCAATATAATCGACCCTTCCCGCCAGGGCAAACTCTATGGATTCGATTCTTCCGGGATTGGATGCAGGATCATAAGAGTAAACCTGTTTATACTCTTCCGAATATACAACCTTCATACCGTCCTCCTTATTGAATCTTAATTTAATTCAGGAAACCCAACGAGCACAGAGCCTTGACCGTATTTTGTGAAACCGGCAAATCATCTATATCTTCGGGAGCAAACCATCCTGCCTCGTCGGCATCGTCGGCGCCTCTCGGCTCGCCGGACACATAGAGTGCTGCAAAATCCGTAACGACAAAATGAAATTTAATTCTTCCGTCTTCATCACGCTCAATCAGGTCAAACACATAGACACATTCGCCCACCACGACGGTAATGCCGGTTTCTTCCTGGGTTTCACGGGCCGCACACTCGCGAAGGGTCTCACCCAGGCGCAGGGTTCCGCCGGGAATGGCCCACAAGCCCTTGCCCGGTTCAACACCCCTCTTGACCAGCAGGATTTTTTCTTCATGGATGACAATGGCGCCGGCGCCGACACGAGGCCCTGCCGGATAGGTGTTGGCGTTTAGAGAACTCATGGATCCTGTTTCTCCTCAAGGAACGAAAACCGGCTTGTCACCCACGGTTCCGGTCTGCCGTCGTAGACTTTTTCGACAAATTTCACTCTTCGATTTTTTCCAATAAGTAGAATCGTTGAAGAGCGTGTTCCATAAACAGGGCTGGTAATGAAAACCGGTGATAATATTCTCTCCCACTCTAGCCCCACGCCGGTCTGGGGCAGCTCATCGTCCGGGGGGGTGCGGCGATCCGCAAGCAGGGCAAACAGAGATTCTTCCAGTTCGTTGCCTTTTTTTTCGAGAGCCGCTTTCAGCAGATTCTTTCCCCTTTTTACCTTTGGCCACGGCGTATTCAGCAGGCGGTTGCTTAAACCATAGATGCCATCAGATAGTTTTTGAATCTCACCCCGGTTTGAGTATGCAAAAAGGTTGTTTGCATCACCCAGCAGAATGTTAAAACCATTATAAGCATGCGCTTTTTTGGAAATGTTTCTGAGATATTTTTCCGGATCGTTTGATCCAGTCAGATACCGGCTCACCAGTTTGCCGCGGGAAGGCGCTTGCGTCTGCCATGAAGCCGGATCCCGGTAATTGGTGATGGCCGCAAACTTTCCACTTCTGGTCACACCTAACCATGTGCCCTTTTCCTTCAGATCAAGGCCCGCCAGAATCTGGGGATCCCTGGTCCAGAAATCAGCGGGCGCCGAAGGCCGCTCATAAAATTCATCGCGGTTGGCCGCCAGAATCAGACGGTAAGCGGGGTGTACGTTATAGGCAAAAAGGATTAAGCACATGTAAACCCCATAGGTTCAAGGTACAAGGTACAAGGTTCAAGGTGAATGGTTGCTTCATACTGGTTTTGTCCTTGGACCTTTAACCTTTATCCTTTATCCTGTTTATTATTTTCGTCATCGTTTCTCCTGCCGAGGCATCAATAAGCACGTCAGCCAGGTAATCCTGTTCGGTCGATCCTTTATTGATGATGACAAGACGGGCACCCGCACGCTGGGCCTGAATCGGAACGTAGGCTGCGGGATACACGACCAGCGAAGAACCGATAACGATCATTACATCGCAATCTTCAGCCTCCTGCATGGCCTGAGCCAGCGTCCGCTGCGGCAGGGCTTCGCCGAAAAAGACAACATCGGGCTTGAGGATTCCCATGCAGTAATCGCAAATCGGAACATCCTCTGAATCGGCATATCGCTCTTTGACAAGGGCAATGGGATAACGTTCGCCGCAGTTCAGGCAAACCAGCCTCTGCATGTTTCCATGAAGCTCTCGAATCAGTTCCGGACTGCTGCCCGCCTTTTGATGAAGGTTGTCGATGTTCTGCGTGACCAGCGAACTGAGTCTGCCCATCTTTTCCAGTTGAACAATTGCATAGTGTGCCGCGTTGGGCTCCGCGTCTTCCATCAATCCGCCTTCCCTCAGGCGCTGCCACATTTTTTGTCTTGTCGCGTGGGACCCCAGAAATTTATCGATGGTAAAATCATCCGGATCATATTTTGTCCACAATCCTCCTGGTCCGCGGAAATCGGGAATGCCTGACTCCGTGCTGATGCCCGCACCTGTGAAAACAACAACTTTTTTCGCTTTCGCGATCATGCCTGCAACTTGATTGATTAATTTATCCATAGACCCTGAATGCTCCTGTTTTTCAAATGTGCAGTTTGACGATTAAAATACACCAATTTCTTCAAAATTCAAAAAGATAATTTCTACTTTGCAACCCTCCTCCTATTCTTTAATGGCCATTCATCAGGTTGACGTATCGCTTCCTGAAACAAATAGGTTGATAATTTCTTTATATTGTAGATTTCAATCGAAAATCGTGATAATAAAAATCAAAGCATAAAGGCAATTGACAGAGTTCTATCCTGTATAATCATGCTGGAGGAAAATATGGACTGGATCCGAGATGACCTCGTTCCTAAAAAGAGCGGGGTTTTTTGTTGTAACTAAGGCAACGACAGAACGTATTATGTGATTTCCGTATAATACGCTCCATCGCTCGATCTGAGCTGAAGAGTTATTGAAGTAATCTTTAGTCTGAGTAAAGTTACGATAATGAGTTATGATTAACAATAAGCATAATTGAAATTCAGCATCTTGAGAGGCAAGATTTTTTTATTTAGCCACATATGAAGGGGCATGTTTAATGAGCAAAGTTTTATTTCTTACCCACCCGACCGTAGGGCACTTGAACAGCCTTCTTACTATTGCTTTGAAGATGAGGGAGAATGGGCACGACATTCAATTCATTGTCCCTGGGTCAAACCTCGCTGACCCGAGGATCAAGATGTTCAAGGTGTTTTATAATGGGAAAATCGTCCCTGTGAAAATCCGTTCTCAAGGCATCGAGATACATCTTCTTTTTCCACCTCTCCCGTACATCTACCTTGCAGCGCTCATTCCGACAAAAAAAAGATTTGAAGAAACAGTAACCGCGATTCAATTCTTTAGCTCTGGAATTAAAAGTTTTACAAGACGTATAAATAGGCTTGTGAAGAAACTTAAGCCCGATATGATTGTCTCAGATTTTTTCTTTTATTCAGCGCCCCTCGTTGCAGAGTTGAATAATTTGCCTTACATAGCGATCTATCATAGTGGACTCCCCTTTGGAGGGAAAGGTGTGCCACCATTCGGCAGTGGACTTCCAGTTTCCACTCAGGACACGCACCCTAAAAGAATATTCAGAGAAAAAGAGCAGGAATTATCCAAAAGACTTATTACCACTGTCAACCGGGCAAGGAAGGCATTTTCGCTCGAACCTATTAACTATGATTTGCTTAAGATGCCTCATTCACCATGGTTAAATCTTGTAGTAACTCATGAAGCTATTGATATACCCCGTTATCATTTAGGTCCCAGCACCGTGTATGTTGGGCCTATATTCATGAACATGGGGATTAACAGATCCTCTTTTCCCTATGACGACTTACGAGAGGATAAATACAAGATCTATGTTTCACTAGGTACTGTATTCAACGATAAGCCCGAGATCTACCAAAATATTATTAGAGCCCTTCAAGAGAATCCTCATTACCAAATTATTGTGAGCGCTGGTGGAGCCTATGACAAGGTTTCCAGAGAACACTATAATTCGAATGTAATGCTTTTTCAATCAGTGCCGCAGGCCGAGCTATTGAACCGAATAGAGCTTGTAGTCAGTCACGGTGGGAATAATACTCTGAATGAAACGCTCTATTATGGGAAGCCTGTTATTGTCCTTCCAGTTGGAGGAGAGCAGCATGACAATGCATCCAGAATAGAGTTTCATGGCTTGGGTTATCGTATCGACATGGCCTTGCTTAGTGCTGGGACTCTCTGCAATGCGGTGGAGGGGCTTAGGAAAGACAAAGAACTAAACCAAAGGCTTAAGAAAGCAAGTCATCAACTCATGGAATCGGATGGGGCAACCGCTTCAGTTAGTTTAATTGAGTGGGTTATGGAAAATAAAAAGCCTTTTACTAAAAAAAGAGAGTTGCCCTTGACCATAACGAGAGACAGCCTACCTCTGTACCTACAGGATTGAGAAAACAACATTGTATAGTTCCTGTGGAGTTCACATTATTTTTTGATAAACAAAACAACCAGGCGCCATGCAACGTGTCCAAATATTTATAGAAGGGGATGGTCCTCTCAATGTCAATATCAACTTTAAAACGGCAGTTGAGAATCTTGCAAATCGAATAGATATTTGAAATAAAGAGGAAGTGAGCGTAATTTATCCAAGGAGGGATTCACCAAATGGGTGAGTTAAGGGAAGGCATCGAAAGAGGCACTCAGGCTCCTATTTCACTGGACACATACCTTGGGTCTAATACGCCAACCTTTGGCATTGATAGCTTACAATAGAGCTTGACAGACAAAGGCTTCAACGGGTAAGTTTTTATCAACATCTAGAGGCATGAAGAAGCCAAAATTTGTCGTGAATTGTGTTTATATAATCCGATAGGTCTTAGGGTAAACCATGCGAGGGGGCTGGATGGCCTGTGTGCATGATCAACCATGAGCGCGTCATAGAAGATGCACACATGTCGAAATTCGAATCCGACGAACCCAGCGCATATGAGTGGCTGGTTTACTAAACAGCCTCCTTTTTATCTCTTCCTTCCTGAAGTCTCATTTTTCACTTTTATAATTTTATGCTATATTACAATAGGTAATGTTCAAATGCACTTTAGCCCTGTCGGAAAACCAGCGGCCAAAGGAGAAATCAAAACTCAACTCAGAGATTAAGAAAAAATAATAATGGAGTGAAAGTACTTTTTGAATAAATCCATTGTATAATAACTAGAATCTGGCCGAGCTCAAAAGACTTATCTAAAAGGAGAGACCTATGAAAAGAAGGGACTTCCTAAAAGTTTCAGCGGGACTATCCTTGTTGGCTGTTTGCCCGAGTACAAGAAGCGTAGGTGCATCACAGAGTCCCATGAAGGAGAAAAAACTCGTACCTGGAAGCCCGGCAAAGGTCTATCTTTCGGGAATAAAGAAGGGTGCAGCTGAAAAGGAAATAAAACTTGCTGTACGTGGTGCTGCCGAATCGTCTACTGACTTCTCCTGGCTGTCCAAGGGTGACAGCGTTTTCATCAAACCGGTCGTCAATTCGGGCAATCCCTATCCGGCCACCACTAGTCCAATCGCTATTGCAGCTATGGTTAATCTTCTTAGAGAAAAAGGAGCGGGCCGAGTGATTGTAGGGGATATGTCAGGAGTCCAGAACGTGAGGTTCACACCGACATCCCTTTCTGGCAGCTCCCGCAAATTGATGGAGTCTTCAGGTATGGCCAAGGTCGTTCAGGCCGCAGGAGCTGAGCTTCATTTTTTTGAGGAATCTGGATGGGATTCATTCTATGAAGACGTTCCAGCTGCACGCACATATTGGAAGCGGCCCCTGATGATGCCTAATATTCTCAAGGAGGTTCAGCACATCGTTCTCATGCCTCGGTGTGCCCGACATGTACTGGCAGGAAGCACACTGGGTATGAAGGCAACAGTGGGCTACTGGCGCCATGACACTCGCCTGGAATATCACCGGGATGCCGCCACCCTGCAGGAGAAGACGGCAGAAGGCAACACCGTTGAAACCCTACGCACAAAGCAGCGGCTGGTGCTTTCTGCGGCAGACAAGATCCTCACCGTTATTGGTCCAGATGATGGTTATATCTTCGAGCCAGACAACGGCCTAGTGATTGCGTCACAGTCGGTGGTGGCCCACGACATGGTATCGCTGGCCTGGCTTCTTGAAAACAGGAGCCGTATCCCGCAATCAGAAAAACATGATTTTAGAGACAACAGTCAGTTGTTTGCTAGGCTTGGCAACCATGCTGTAGTAAGCTGGCTGTCTGGGTGGGGAACGGCTCTGGCGTCAGAAACACTAAACAAAAACGATCTTAATAACATCTGGGATGATCGTGTTCTCATTCATGCCTGCGAGGTCTTTGGTGGTGTGCCGAGGATTATTCTTGAACCAGCCAACAAAGAGTTGCCAGAATATCTGAAGACGCGACTGGGTATGATGACCGCATACCAAGCATGATTACCATTATGGTTGGAGTTACTCTCTTTCAATCATTAATCCTTAATTTTCACAACTACCCATGATTGAGACTTTGTGCATTCAGCAATTCTGGCATTTTCACAATTTTAAAAACTAATAATCGGATTTTCGTTTAGTTCTTCCTGAAAGTGTTATTTTTGAATTTTATCGAAATGTACAACAGTACAAATAGAAAGAGATAAGACCTATTGTACCCTAGAACCGAACTTTACGAGGTCAGAAGTCTTCTGATGTAGACCATAACCTAACATTTGCACACTCAGGTGCAAAGCAGCGAGCCTAAATCCTTTCAGCTAAATGTCGTTACTAATTTATCTCCATGAGATGTTCAATATTATTTTGGCAATATTTCCAACAAACATGACACCAACTGTAATAATTATTACAAAGGTGAGACATATCGTATTTGCATGCATAGACCATAAAATATGGAATAATCCATCCTAATCTATTCCTTTTAGTTATTTGATTTATTCTTATTCTTGATGATATATAGGCGCCACAGCAGGTTGATAATTATCCAATGGGAGGATGATATATGTCTGAAAATTCAGCAAACAAAGAGTGGGAGCCGAAAATCGTTGCCATCGTCTGCAACTGGTGTACATACGCGGGCGCCGATCTGGCGGGCATCAGCAGAATTCAGTATCCGCCGAATGTCAGAATCATCCGTGTTCCCTGCACGGGAAGAATCAATCCCTTTTACATCGTCAAGGCGCTTCAGGAAGGGGCTGACGGTGTTCTGGTGTCCGGATGTCATCCTGGTGAATGCCACTATATATCGGGAAATTTAGTGGCTTGCCGCAAGTTTGCGATGCTAAAGAGTTTCCTGAATTACATCGGTATCGAAGGGGACCGAACAATGTTTACCTGGGTCTCTGCCTCCGAAGGCGATCGTTTTGCCCAGGTTATCAGGGGAGTGACGACAAAAGTCAAAGCACTGGGTCCGGCCAACAAAATGGTCAAGAAATTTTAATAAAGCAAGCCGAGGATCATTGAATAAGCGTGCCAAAAGAGCCATAAGGAGAAGAATACATGCTAACCGTTACAAATAAGGCATCGGAAGTCATTTTGGATTTATTGAAGGATAAAAAAGCGGGCACGTCGATACGCGTTTTTCTAAACGCGGGTTGCTCCGGCCCCTCTCTGGGCATGGCCCTGGATGACTCCAAGGCTGAAGCGGACCAAGTCATTTCAGCCGGAGGTGCAACGTTTGTCATTGAAAAAGACCTTTTAAACCAGGTCAAACCGATCAATATCGATTTCATTACGACGTCCCAAGGTGCGGGGTTTAAATTGACCTCCAGCCTGCCTCAACCCCAAAGCGGTTGCTGCGGATCTTGCAACTGCTGATTAATTTCCCGGAGAGATTCGTCTCCCCTTTTTTTGTGTCATGGCGAAAAACATACAGATCCAAAACAGCATCCATCCAGCCGGGAAGAAATATCCCGAGGCAGTCTTGCATCTGAATGTGTATCTTGAGAGATATTTTGAATATCTTGACATTAAATCAGATTATTTAAATATTCTTCTCGTGAAGACGATCAGGAAAATTGTTCATTCCGGTTTTCGACAAAATTTATTCTTTGGGGCGGTTATTGAGGGCAATACGCTTTTTGGTGGAACTGCGGAAGTCACACACGATCACTGCATCCGAATAAACTCTCTTCAATTGAAGAAACATGATGAAAATGTAGCGATGGCTCTCATTGCACATGAACTTGCCCATGATCATCTCAAGCATTTTAAGAATTGGAAATGCACTTTAGAAAATGAACACTCGGCCGACAACTTGGCAAGAGAATGGGGATTCAATATCGATCGGTTCCGCAAGATATTCGGTCCGCCTCTTATCAACAGCCGGTTGCTGCAAATCGCAGTCCTAAATTAGAAGCATTCCTTTGAAAGCACGCATCATGCGAAAGGCAGTCCGCAGAGGCCTTAGCATCACTTATATTTTATTGCCTTTTCAAGCTTTTAAGATCAAAATTGCAGCAACGTATCACTGAAAAAAGGAGGACATTATGAAGTACGGCGCAAGAAATCAGATTGTCGGAAAAGTGGAAGGCATAAAGAAAGGCACAGTCATGTGCGAAGTAAAACTTAAAGATGTTCAATGTGATTACATGGAATCCGTTATGACAATGAACTCCCTGAAAGAACTTGGCATCAAGAAAGGTGACAAGGTCAGAATTGTCGTCAAGGCAGTAAATGTTCTATTAGTGAAAGAATAAAACGTTATCAATATTTTTCATCTGTTTAAGGCGATTGGGGAGATGATCTTCAATCGCCTTTTTTAGGACTGACGAGGCTTGTCGGGGTGGTCTTCAATCGTCTCATCCCGGTTCCCCCCGATTTTACGGAAGAAGGGACGAAGCGCCACAGGAATCAGAAAAGCCAGGACAGCAATAACAATTCCGGTGACAAGCCCCCGGATATTGCCTCTAAGAATCAATTCCCCCAGCGAACTGCCGAACGCCACAAAGGCAATGCAGGCCGGGAGCATGAAAACAAACGTACTCCATAGATAATGACGGAAAGGAATCGGTGTCAGGCCAAATAGATAATTTAGCAGGTTGAACGGGAAAACGGGAATCAGTCGGGTGAAGGCAACCGCCTTCCAGCCGTGCCGGCTCACTTTATCCTGAAACCAATCCCAGCGTTCTATCGGCACTTTTGATTTGACGGCATCCTGAAACAAATAGCGGGATAGAAAGAACGGCAGGCAGGAACCCAGTGTTGCTCCTGAAATGGAAAAGACCACACCCCAGACAGGTCCCCAGAAGAATCCCGCCGCCAGAGCCAGTGGAATGCTGGGAAGAAAAAGAGACGGCGAAATGGCATAGATACAAAGAAAAATCAGGGGTGCCGCAACGGGATGACGCCCGAGGAGAGCTGTCATTGCGTCTGCTGAAAAGACATTCTGCTGTGTCAGATAAACTCCTCCTAAAACCAGCAACACCATGAGGAGAGCCGCCAGGAATTTTACCGTTTTGACTCTGTACGTCATCGCCAGCATAAAACGGTTGGCCCACTGCCCGAGAGCGGAAGGAACTTTTTTGCGCGAGGGCTTCTGGCTCAGGCATTCAAGAAGATGAACGGACGTTGCGCCCTGATTCAGAAAACGATTCTGACAGCCTGAACAGTAGGTGACGACAGTATCTGTATCGGCTTTCTCAACAATCTCATTCAGAAAGCGGTCTGCCAGTGACGGCAATGATGAACTGAGTCCACCACCGTTGCCGCAGCAAATGGCTTCAGACGGCCCGGCAGAAACTAATTTTTTGCCCCCCTGCGGTAGAGAAAGAGCAGAAAACACGTCCTGCGCCGCTTGCATCGTTCCCTCCCAGCTTGAAGACGGGCAGGGATGATGAAGGTAAGCCGCGGATGTCCATTTTTTTTCAAATAGTTCCGCCGGCAACAGGTCCAGTATAAAAACAACTTTAATATCTTGCAGATAAAGGGACAGAAGTTTGTGACAGTTCAAACAGCCTGTAATAACCTGCCTGACACCGCCGGTCTGAAGGCGCTTGTTGATGTCCTGCAAAGCGTTCACAGCCGTTTGTGTGTCGCCGAGTCCATGAACCGGGTCATAACAGCAGTCAAGGACCAACCCGATCTTTGTGTCCAGATGCCTGCTCAAAACCGCACAAATTTCCCGGACGAGTGAAGGACGGTTTGCGGCCAAAGCGCAGCCCGGCCAGAACACTGTCTCGGCGCTTTTATAAAAAGCAAAGGGAAATCCGTGCCCGGCTTTTGCAAACCCCCTTGCACCATTCAAGGCTTTCTGAACCGGCGGTGGGATTTTTTGTCCGCGAACCAGCCGCTCTTTGGTTTCAGAAAGCGCGGCAGAAGGCGAAAGTCCCAGGGGGCATGCCGTATCGCACCGGCGGCACGAGGTGCAGTAAAAAGACACCTCCGGCCGCCCGGCAAGAATTTCATCCGGTGATCCATACTCGATCAGGAATGGGCATGCTTCCCTGCAAATGCCGCAACCCGTGCATGTCTGTATAAAATCATCCACCGGTTATTTTACTTTTTCAATCGGGTAATCCGCTTCAGCCCAGGCCTTGATTCCGCCCGGATGGCGATACACGTTTTTATAACCGAGCTTCACAGCCCACATGGCGCCGTTGTGGCTCCGGGTGCATTTCACGAAACCGCAATAGAAAACAATCAGGCGGTCCTTGTCAGGCCCCAGAAGCTTCTCCAGGTCGGCCTTTGTTTTGTCATCAATCTGCGTCATTTCAGGAATGGGGAAGAGCATCTGGATAGCCCCGGGAACATGCTGCTTCTTGTAGCTATCTTCAAAGGGCATGGTATCAACAATCAGCATGGCTTTTTTCTGATCGATCCAGTTCTTCAGTTCCTGGGTGCCGACAACTTTATATCCACCTCTCTGCACCTCTGCGGCAAACGTTACGGCAATCTTTTCCGTATCCAGTTCCTTTGTTCCCCATTGCGCCATGGCGCCTCCGGCCAAACCGACAACCAGCATAGCCGCGACAACAAGACTTAACATACTTCTTTTTAACATCATCCTTTTTCTCCTTTCATGCATTTAATAAAATCAGGCTTCCTTATGAAACCATCAACTCTTATTGATTCACCTATCTTCATCGTTACTGCTGAAGCATTTCATGCCCGGAAACAGTGACACGATTACTCACCCCGGAATCACTTCTCTTTCACTCTCCGCAAACGCATCCACCGCGAAATATAAAGATATGGCATCACAATACCCAGAAGAATCAGATCCCGGTAAAATGCTATCCGCAAACCCGCCTGCTTGTTCAGTTCTTCAGCGCCAAAGCATCCGCAATCAACATTCATATCCCCCAGAACGCCATAACCAAGAACAAAGACAAACAATGCCAGAAGGACCGAAATCAGGTGATGGCCCCAGAGCAAGCCGAACAGCAGGGCGACACCGGCAATGGTTTCGATGATCGGCAAACCGATGGCAACAACGGGAAGAAGAGCTTCGGGCACAAGATCATAGGCCGAAATAGTCGCCGCAAAAGCCCTGGGATTAAACAGTTTAATGACCCCTCCATAAATGAACACGGAAGCCAGGGCAAACCGGACAACTCTGCCCGGCCATGGGTTCACCATCACTTCTTGTAAAAATACTTTAATTGTTCCTGTACGATCACGATCAGACATGGACAATCCCTATCGTGTCTAAATATTTCATGGTTTGATACATTGTTTTTTGGTGATCATTTCTTTTGTAAAAAAGGTTGAGATCCTCGATTTCGTCAATATCCGACCACTCCTCAAGTTGTGTGTATAAAAGTCCTGCTTCGGCAATACGATTGAGTGTTGCCGATAGAACGCCGCCGGTGCTCCAGGGGATGTCGGAAAATATCGACCGGCAAAGCGCGGCCCGATTGCATCCGATCAGATAGTAACCGCCGTCGCAGCTTGGCCCGAGCACAACATCATGACTAACCAGTCTGTCGAAAGCCTCATTCACCATCCGTTCCGGAAGATCCGGGCTATCGCTTCCGATAAGAACACAGCGTTTGAAGCCCAGCGCAAAGACATCCGTCAGGGCATAATACATGCGTTCGCCAATGCCTTCCCCTTTCTGCCGGATGCAGCGGATTCCCGTAAAGTCAGGAAACACGGCATTCTCCGGCCCTGAATAAACTAGAATCGTTTCAGCACAAACCCCGTGAGACATCACGGCAATGTCTTTCATGAAACATCTATAGAGTTCACATGCCCGGTCGTTACCGAGCTTGCGGGCAATGCGCGTTTTCACCTGGCCGGGCTCGGGGTACCTGAGGAACAATATGAAAGCATCGTCTTTCATCGATCTGTAACCTCAATGTACTCGAGATAGCCGGTTGCCTTCTCTCCGGTGTTGTCTGCGTCGCTCATCACCGCAATGCTCGCCTCCATGGGCGGATCAACCCCGAAAGCCCTCCGGTAATCCTCAAGCGCGTTCACCTTCTCCTCGATCCAGGTTCCAACCCTCTCGGCGCCTTTCTGCTGAAGAACCATCTGCGTCTTTGCGGTAAAGGGATTCGGCAAAATGCGTTCGGGATATTTTTTATTCGCCCAGATGTAGTTGAGGCTGCTGTGAGGCGGGTATGCTCCGTAAAATAGCTTCAGAGCCTTATACTGCGCCTGCTCAAAAGTGCCTGCCTTTTGCGGGTCATATTTAAAGACCACGTAAACACGAAGCGGATAATCGTCACCGGATTTCTTTTTTTCATCTCCCTTTTGAAAAATATTGGAGACTTTCCATTTCCACTTCACAACCGGTGTCTTGTAAATATTGAAACTGCGATTATATATGATGCCGGACGCGGAGCGATCCGAACGGGCAACCAGAACACCTTTTCCTCCCTCTTTTTGAATACTGTAAATGCTGTGGAGCGGTATTTTGGGAAACGTCAGAGGCTTCCAGTTGTCAAGCGATTCAAATTCCTCGCGGAAACCCTGATCCATTATCTGGGCATTAAGGGGCGCGGCAATAAAAAGCAGCGCTAAGATGGTCAATGTCAGCGCAGCGGATCCCGCGATAGCCCGAATAATATGCCTTCTATTTCTTTTCCATCCCGTCATTTCTCTAACCAGCCTTTGTAATAATACTTCACCAGCCGATCGGCCGGCAAACCCATAAGATAAAGCGCCTGAAGCATCCAGTTCCCGACAATCGTGTAGGTCACACCGTCTTTTTCCCACTTGCGCGCTGATGTTTTCACGGCATCGCGCAGAATGAGGATGCGCCAGCCTTTCCGCTTTACGCGCTTCATTAGCTCCACATCCTCCATCAGGGGGATTTCCGGGTATCCGCCCAGATCCTCAAAATAAGACCGCAATATAAATATTGCCTGGTCCCCGTAAGGCACACGCGTCAGGCGGTGCTTCCACGACGCACAGCGGCCAATGAGCCGGAAGATCCAGCGGCGGTTTTGTATGCCAAGATCAAAGGCGCCGCCAATGAAACAGCCTTTTGCAAGGGCCTCTGTTATCTTCACAAAGGCTCCTTCCGGCAGCAGTGTATCGGCGTGCAGGAAAAGCAGAATATCGCCGCTCGCCTTTGCGGCCCCTGCATTCATCTGCCCGGGCCCGGCCGCATTCCGCCGTCATCGTGATTATTCCCGGATTAGTAATTTGTTTGATCGTTTCACCTGATGGGTCTCCATCAACAACAATCACTTCATAGGAGGTAGCCCAACCGACACTACTCAAAGAACGGAGTATTCCCCTGATCTGTCTGCCTTCGTGAAGAACCGGGATGACAACGGATATTTTCATGCCGCTACACTCCTGTTGTCGCACCCTGGCAGGATGATCCGGAACCCGCGACGCAGCCATAGCAGTGATTGTTGATCACGATCTCACGGTTTCTGAGTTTCTCTATGTCGAAATCCATGATATTGTCCGGCGCGCCGTGATTAACAGTAAGCCCCAGCATCTGGTTGAAATCGCAATCATAGAGAGAGCCGTTCCAACCCACAGAAAGGGTTGTCAAGCACATGACATTATCAACGGCGGCAGGGTTGAAAGAGTGGCACAACGCGGAAATATAGTCCTCGAAATTATCCGACTCAATCAGGTATTCCAGGTAGCGGCCGATTGGAAGATTCGTGAGACAGAAAAGCTGATTGAAACGAATCCCCTGTTCGGCAAAAAGCCTTTCGCGATATTCGTGAGCAAGGGCTACCTGGGGCCCGGGCAGATACGCGCCCACCGGATTGTGAACAATATCTATGCACAGACCGCTGTCCGGCATACCGTAGCCGCGGACGTTGAGTTCGTGAAGCGCTGCAATCACCTTTCGAAAAACACCAGAACCGCGCTGGCGGTCTGATTTGGCTGCCAGGTGATCCGGTAGCGATGTAACAATTTCAACTTTATTTCGCGTAAAGACATCAATGAAATGGCGATAGGGTTCCTCAAAAAGCACCGTCAGATTTGAACGGACAATCAAACGCCGGTTCAACCGGGCCGCCTCTGTAATAAACCACTCCAGATGCGGGTTCATTTCCGGCGCGCCGCCAGTGATATCAATGGTGGAAATCGGAAATGCGTGAAGAATCTCCAGGCATTTCGCTAGGACGGGCCTTTCCATGATCTCGGTCCGATGCGGTCCAGCCTCAACATGGCAGTGCCGACAGGTAAGGTTGCAAAGCCGACCCATATTGATCTGTAAAATATCAATGCCTTTGGCAGTGAGTGGAGATTTGTGAATTTCACGGATTTTCCCGGCAAAAGAGAAACCACCGCCGATCTGATCCAGAATACGAAGTTGTTCGCGAGCCTCCATCACATTTCCTTCTTCTTGATGATCTTGCGCATCTGTGTGGTATGAGCAAGTGTTACGCCCGCCATCATGGCCGCCCCCACATGCGCGGCTTCCATCATTTCCTCGCTGGAAATACCCAGTGACATGCATTTGGTAGTGTAGGCGTCAATGCAATACGGGCAGTTTTGTGTCATAGCGACCGTCAGAGCGATAAGCGATTTTTCGCGCTCCGTGAGTTTACCCGCCCCTGTGGCGGCACCGTAATAGTCGAAAAATTTATTTCCCTGATCCGCCGCCCATTCAGCAATGTTGGGAAAATCGGCCAGATCTTTCGGTTCATAATAATTCATGGAATGCTCCTTTCTATTTCTACATTTTCCGGAAGGACTATTTTTCGACAGCGAATCCCACTTCTTTCCAGTCGGCAAGAAGTGCTTGATTGATATTCGGATAGGCCAGCTGTATTAACTTTTTGTAAGCAAGATAACTGCGGCTACCCGTATTGCAATAGACGATAATTTTCTTTTCCTTGGGCAGAACGCCGGAACCCGCGGCAAAGTTCTCCGACGGAATATTTATAGCACCGGGAATATGGCCCTCTTTAAATTCCGCAAGATCGCGTACATCGACTACAACGAAGTCTTGTCGTTCTTCATCAATCATCTTCTTCAGATCAACGGGTTTGATGATGGTGGCTTCGATTTTTTTGTTATAGTCCGGTCCGGTGACCAAAGGCAGGTTTTTTTCTTCCCAGACGGGGATGCCTTCCAGGTAAATCCGGATGTTGGTATAGCCCAGCGGTTCAAGCAGCACTGCCAGACGTTTGCTTTTTCCGCATTTAACTCCGTTGCAATAAATGACCAATAATGAACTTTTTTCGGCCGGTAGAAGCGTAAGATTTTCCTGAAGCTTTTTATCGGGAATATTAACGGCAGTGACAATATGAGACTCCGCGTATTCCGGCTGGGTTCTCGAATCGATCAGGACGACTTTATCCTTTTTGTCCAACATTGATTTCAATTCCTCAGTGTTGATATTCGGGTAGGTCTTCTGGGCAAATGCGTGAGGCACAGCTGCTAAGCAAAGAAGCATCAGCGCCACTATTATGGCAATTTTAAAACGACAGCTTGAAATTGATCGCATACTTTTTCCTTTATCTTTTGGTTTATAACAGCAAAACCGCTACTCGAATATCACTGGATAGAACATATCCGCAAATGAATAATAGTAATAAAACTTCGCCGGTTATAACTATTATTTATTGGATATATAATATCTAATGATATATCCCTTCTCCCGGTAAATGAAATTATCAACAGGAGTATTAATATGAAAACCAACGTTGAACCATTGGTAAATGACGGCTTTGCGGGAGAAGCAACCAAACGCACGCTGGGCTATCTTCAGGCGCAGAGGGAAAAAGGCAAAAATATTGTAGGCATTTACTGCGGATACGCGCCACTGGAAATAATCCGGGCGATGGGTGCGGCGCCAGCGGTCTTATGTGCCTTTGCCGACAAAACCATAGCGGCCGGCGAAGAAGTATTGCCCTCCAACCTCTGTCCGCTTATTAAATCCAGTTACGGCTTTCTGAAAACGGATACCTGTCCATTCTTTGCCATTTCGGAAGCCGTTATCGCCGAGACCACCTGCGACGGCAAGAAAAAGATGTTTGAACTGATTGCCGACATCAAGCCGATGCATGTAATGGATCTGCCACAACTGCCCGATCAGGCCGAAGCAATAGCGAACTGGACGTCCATGATAAAAAAACTCAAGGGATTTCTGGAGACGACTTTTGACAAAAAAATTAACGATGCCGATGTGGAAAAGGAAATTGCGGCCACCAACGAAAAAAATCGCCTGATGAATAAGATTTTCGACTTTGCCGCCCTTACCCCGACGCCGGTAAGCTGGCTTGAATTCTATGACCTGACTTATTTAGGCCAGGCCGCAACAACCCAGGATATGCTGCCTATGCTTAAGCAGACCATCGCGAAGCTTGAAGAACGTGTGGCCGAGGGCATTTATCATGGCGAAAAGGATTCTCCCCGTGCGATGGTTACCGGATGCCCAGTAGGCGGCGATGCCACGAAGGTTTTCAAAGTTATCGAAGAAGCGGGAGGTGTAGTTGTGGTTCTGGACTCCTGCACTGGCATGAAACCATACAGCGGCATGATCGTCGAAAACACTCCCGATCCATACGAGGCCCTGTCGCGCCGCTATTTGGACCTCCCCTGTTCCTGCATGACACCCAACAACCGCCGTCTGACGGAGCTGGATAAAATGATCGAGCGGTTCAAGCCGGATGTCGTCATTGATGTGGTCTTGCATGCATGCCATTCCTATAATATTGAATCGCATAAGATTAAAGAACATGTTATTGGGAAGCATAAAATGCCTTTCCTGAAAATTGAGACGGATTATTCACAAAGTGATGTTGGGCAGATTCGCACGCGCGTGGAAGCCCTGATGGAGCTGGTGCGGAAGTAAGGAGGATCAAAATGAGCGAAATAAAAATTGTCAACGCAACGGGCCTGGCCTGTCCGCAGCCAGTGGTTCTAGCGAAGCAGGCCATTGAAACCAGCGAACAGGTGAAAGTGATTGTTGACAACGAAACGGCGCTTGAAAATGTCAATCGTCTTGGAACAAAACTGGGCTGTGAAGTGAAAAGCGAATCAAAGGAAGGCGGCGTGTTCGAAATCATGCTGACCCGCAAGTCAGGCGTGCCCCTGCCATCAGAAAACGTGAACACCTCTTGCGATTCTTCTGCCGCGGTGTCCGGTCCTTTTGTCATCGTCTGCAGCGAAGATAAAATGGGGAGGGGAAATGACGAACTTGGCTCTCTTCTGATCAGAGCATTTTTTCATACAATAGCAGAGCAGGCCGAAAGACCGGATATAATCATTTTTTACAACACCGGCGTCAGGCTTACGGTCCAGGGTTCGGAAGTACTTGAAGACCTGAAAGTGCTTTCAAACAAAGGCGTGGAAATTCTGGTTTGCGGTACGTGTCTGAACTATTTCAATATCAAGGAACAGCTGGATGTAGGCATTGTATCGAACATGTATGACATCGCGGGTACGATGACCAGAGCCAGCCGGTTAGTCAGTCCATGAACAAACAGATTCCATATTACGTAATGCTATTCAAGTCGGTGAACTATGCCCTGAAGGCGGAAAAAATACTCAAAGCAGAAGGCATCCCCCACAAGCTAATTCCAGTTCCCAAACAAATAAGCTCAGATTGCGGCGTATGCCTGCGCTTTGAAGAACAGTATCGCATCCACATTGAAACAAACTTGTACAATAAGGTGGAATTTGAAATAATACAACAGTACAGTTGGTAATCCACACTTAATTTCCAGATCGTAAGTCGAGGACTTGTAGGTGTAACAAGAGAGAAGTTCAACCACAAACCCCAATCGACCCGGTTATCCCAGACATGATCATAACCCCTATTAATGAAGGTATTTTCAGAATAATTTCTTTGCGGCAGTTTCCATGGCTTCTTTCAGCCTGGACCCGTCACCCCCGGCAAGCAGACTGATAATTTTTCCGACAACCCGTTCGTAGGTTTGTAATACATCCTTTGTATCAGGATTTCCGGCAATAATATCGGCGTAAAGTTCAGGGGCTTCCGTAAATATTTTTTTAACAATGTCCATTTTGGCTCTGAAAATCGGTGTTGAAAATTGATTGACTTCTGAAAGCGGCGTTCCGGTCTCGGCAATTGCCATCCCCAGCGCGATGGTGTTGAGATGGTTGAGGACCTGAACAATCGTCATCATCCGGTCGTGTTCGCCGGGTGTTCTTTCCAGAACGGTATAGCCCGTTTTTTCAAAGATTGCCTTGATCCATGTGTACCAGACATCCCCCCGCCCCGGGCATAAAACAATATTGTGTCCTGACGGTTCCGTCACAGAGGGACCGAAAAGCGGGTGGCAACCAACCACCTCCGCTTCAGAATGCTGAAGCATCAACGCCACCGGGTCTTTCTTCAGCGATGTCAAATCCATCAGAGCCTGACCCTTTTTGACGTGCGGACCGACATCGGCGATCACACCGGCAGTTGCCGAAATCGGCACCGATACAACAACCACATCACAGATCCGTGCCGCATCGACTCCCGTCATTCGCGTTTTTCGGCCGGTGACATGCACGGTACAGCCCTGTTCAGTCAGAAGATCGGCGAGCCATCGCCCCATGCCGTTCGTCCCGCCAATAATGCCTACTGTTACCTTCTTCATAAACGAACCGCCTTTTGTCTCAGCCAGTGGTCGGCCAGCGTAAGGCAGACCATTGCCTCACAGACCGGCACAATTCGCGGAATGACGCAGATGTCATGCCGTCCCTTAATCTCAAAGGAACGCGCCCGGCCATCCATATCGACCGTCTGTTGCGGCAGGGCAATCGATGGAATCGGCTTGCAGAAAACGCGGAGGATAATGTCCTGGCCGGTGGTAATCCCTGCCAGAATTCCTCCGGAAGAATTTTTCACAAAACCCGATGCTCCCATCGGGTCGTTCGTCTGGGAGCCTTTTCGGGCGGCTACCGCAAATCCATCCCCGATTTCGACAGCCTTCACCGTTCCAATGCTCATCTCCGGACATCGGCCAACCGCTCCTCCATCGCCTGTGCAGAAGCATGATCAGGACAATACAAGGCGTTTTCGCGCACTTTCTTTTTAAAATCTTCACCAGTAACCGGACCTGCAGAATTCATCTCAATTCCGCCAATGCTTTTCGTATAGGCGATCACTTCCATGCCGGCTGCGGCAATCACTCTTTCAGCAACCGCACCCGCGGCAACGCGGGCAGCGGTTTCCCGTCCTGAAGAACGTCCGCCGCCCCGCCAGTCGCGGATTCCGTATTTCTTAAAGTATGTATAATCACCATGTCCCGGACGAAAAATATCTTTCAGATCATCATAGCTTGCCAATTGTGCGTCCGTATTACGAATGCAAAGCGATATCGGAGTGCCGGTGGTTATTCCTTGAAACACACCCGACAGGATTTCCACACGATCTTTCTCAACGCGTGATGTGGATGCCGCTCCTTTTGAAGGTTTACGGCGATCCAGGGCCCGTTGAATATCGTCCTCGATCAGATCCACCCCGGGCGGACAGCCGTCGATCACCGCGCCCAGTGCCAAACCATGGGACTCCCCCCAGGTCGTTACGCGAAACATTTCGCCAAAGGTATTTCCCGCCATAAAACTTCTCCCGCTATTGATTTCTGATGAATCTTTTTTTTAATTTTTTAATTTCGGATACGATACCCGTGTTGAACAAATACTGATAAACATCGTCACTGACCTGCTTAACATTTTTGCCGTCCGTGTCCACTGTAAAATCGGCAATGGATTCGTAAACAGGAATGCGCTCCTCCAAGACAGCCATCGTTTCTTCCTCAAGGGATTCCGTTGTAAATTGCGGCCTCGTTTGATCGCTGTGCGCATCCCGTCTCAGCCGCTCAACAATATCACGCAAAGGTGTTTTTAAATATACCAGGGTTCCCGAATTTTTCAACAACTCCCTGTTCCCGGCGGCCATTACCGCTCCGCCACCGGTGGCAACGACACAAGGATTCATGTTGTAGATTGAAGCGATCACTTTTGTTTCTTTTTCGCGGAAGGCCTCCCATCCGTGGCGGGTCACAAATTCCTTAATCGGCATGCCTGTTTCTTCTACAATGATCTGATCGGAGTCCACAAACGGAATTTTGAGCTTTTTAGACAGAATCGAACCTACTGTTGACTTTCCGGCTGCCCGGTAGCCGATGAGGATGATTTTCATAGTTTTGCCAGCTCCTGCCAAAACTCCGGGAAGGATTTATCCACACACTTTTTATCCACAATCTCAATGCCCGGCGTAATCAGTCCCGCAACGGCAAAACTCATGGCAATCCGGTGGTCATTATAGGTCGAGATATCAGCGCCATGGGGGGTTCCTCCTTCAACCAGGAGGCCATCGGATAACTCGGACGCATTGATGCCGATCCGGTTAAGCTCCGTGACCATTGCCGCGAGACGGTTGCTTTCCTTGATTCTTAAATGAGCAACATTGGTAATCATCGTCCGCCCTTTGCGGTAAGCCGCAAGAACACCCGCCGTCGGCACCATGTCCGGCATATCCCCCATATCAAAGGTCATGTCCCCGTGCGCCAGATCCTGATCTGCAGACACTTCCACCCAGGTTTCCCCGTCTGTGACCCTGCAGCCGAGTTTTTCCAGAATCGCAAGCAGGCGGATATCCCCCTGCGCGCTTTTCCTGGTAACACTCTGCACGCGTATCGTCCTTTTGGCCAGGGCGGCAGCCAGGAAGAAGTATGAAGCGCTGGAAGCGTCCCCTTCCACATAATAATCCCTTCCTTCATAAATATTCTGCGTGCCGACCGTGTATTGATGTTTGCCGCTCATAATTATTTTCGCGCCGAAATCATTCATCACCCGAACGGTTAAATCGATATAAGGAGCGGAGACAATATTTCCTTCCAGGGTCAGCGTAATCCCCTTTGCCGTGTAAGGACCGCACAAAAGCAGCGCGGACACATACTGCGAACTTTCAATGTCCGTAAGGGTGATTTCACCGCCCTTCAGCCCGTTGGCCATCACTTCCACAGGTGGGCAGTTATCGTGACAGGAAATCGTCACACCCATATTTTGAAGGGCTGAAACCAGAGGGCCTACAGGCCGTTCCAGCAAACGTTTCTCACCGGTCAAGATATAACGCCCGCGTCCCAGGCAGACCAGCGCCGTTAGAAAGCGAAGCGCTGTTCCGTTGTTCCCCAAAAATATTTCATT
>PHBN01000014.1 GCA_002840635.1 Deltaproteobacteria bacterium HGW-Deltaproteobacteria-1 | reverse complement strand
GGATATACCGGATATTGTGTTGGTCATGATTACGGGATTTGCGACCATTGTATCAGCCGTGGAGGCCATGCAGAAAGGTGCTTATGATTATCTGCCAAAACCATTCAACCCCGATCAATTGCGGGCGCTGACCAAGCGAGCATTGGAACATCGCAATCTTAAAATCGAGACAAAGCGACTCCGGGAAGAAAAAGACCAGATGGAAAGAAACTTCATCACTTTTGTAAGCCATGAAATGCGTGCGCCATTGGTTGTTATCCGGCAATATATTGAGGCGCTCAACACCATAGCGGGAGACCGCTTCGAACAAGATGTCAAAGAAATCATTGAACGATGCGCTAAGCGCGTTCATAATCTTGAAGAGATGGTCGCGCACTGGCTGGACATCAGCCGCATTGAGAATGGGACCCTCACACAGCAGAAAGTGTCTTTAAACTTGGATTCCATCATTTCACGAAGTGTGGAGGAAATGGCACCTCTTTGCAGGAAGAAGGGAATTGCACTGGAAACAAATAGTCCCCGAAGCTTACCACCCATAACAGGAGACACGGAAAGTCTGGTGCGCGTATTTACCAATATCATTGGTAACGCAACAAAATATACTCCGGAGGGAGGTAAAATAACGGTCACAGTCAAAAACGACGAGTATTATATTACTGTCAGTATAGCGGATAACGGTACGGGCATTCCCCCGGAAAAGCTGCCGTTGATTTTTGAACCTTTTTATCGATGCGCCGAAAAAAATGAAAAACACAGCGGGTCTGGTCTGGGGTTAACTTTTTGCAAAAAGATCATGGAATCGCACAATGGTGTAATTGATGTTTCGTCCAGGGAAGGTGAAGGATCGATTTTTGTGCTGACATTTCCAGTTTCGATAAATACAGAAAGAAACGGATCCGGGGAAATTTAGTGAATCATTTTTTAAGTAACATGTTTTAGGACAGCTTCAATTAAGGAATCAGGCTGCTTTCTATGAAATACTATGATGAGGAAAGCTATCGCTTTAATAAAAACGATGTTTCCGACAGGTGCTTCTGTTGTAGCCAAAATGCATCGAGGTTCCTGATTGTCCGGCATATTGAAAGTAACATGCTGGTTCACCTTTGCCCGGAATGCATGATGGAGCACAGCGATGATTATATGTTGGACAACACAAGACCTTGGCTCGGCGAAAATGGTAAGAAATGATATTATATCAAATTTATAAAAACCCGACGCAAACGGATATTTAAAGGGGCGCTTATCGGTCCAGAACGTATGCGTACCGATGTCGAAAATACCCTGTTTCCTGATATTGGCCCCAATTTTAAGATTACCGTTTCCATCGGTTAATGGAGGTTGCTTGATACCGATGAGCGCTAAAAAATCTCCATGGGATTTGGCATATTGAAGCAGAAAGAAAAGAATGTTTCAAGAATATCCCGAAAATTCTTTTGACGAAACAGGGGAAAGCAACGCAACGGTTTGCGGCGTCACTTTCTCCTTTTTGATTTTTATTTTTCAGGCGACAGCAGATGTTCCGACCAGCAAGCCTGCTGCAAAAACAATAATTCCCGCGCCTGCTCCTGCTGTTGTGGCCAGGATGGGAGCAATTCCAAATAAAAGAAACCCGAATACCAATCTAGCTTCTCTTCCGTCCATGATTTTCTCCTTAATGTTAAATTCTTTTAACGCTGACGGCCGATATGGCTATCCGCTCTTTCGACAGTGGATATTTCATCACAATCCCAACTGCTTCTACCTTGTCTCTGACGACCACCTGGTTTGAAGGTGTGGTGAACATGATCACCCGTATTTCTCCCGTCTCGTCTTTAATGTGAAAGTGAGGTCTGTTCAGCCATCTGAAGCTGATCTTTTGTACCTCACCTGATATACGCACAACATCGCCGATCATCGCCGGCGTGATTTTTCCTGTTTTGCAGGGGCGAGCTTTTTTATAGGACTGCTCGTTGGCCTCGGCAAGGCTTTTGCGACTCATCCACGCGAGAGTCATGGGGATGACCAGCAGCATGATCAGGCCGGGGATGGCGTACCACAAAAAGCGGGCGTTGCCTGTCGCATTGTAATACAGGACCACCGCCAGCGCGCAGATGGCGAATGTAACCCAGGCAAATACAGACATCCGTTACCCCTAATCCTTGGGAAGATCGTTTCTGAACATCAGAAAGTACGCAACCCCGATGAAGAGGAAACCACCGAAGATATTCCCCAGCGTGACAGGAATAAGATTCCAGATCCATATATCGGCCCATGAAATGCCTCCGTTGCTGATCAGAAGGGCATTGGCGCTCTTCTCTATAACTGCCGGATACCAATCGATCAGAAACTTACCTGCTGGAAGAAAATACATATTGGCTACGCAGTGCTCGAAGCCGGTTGCGACGAAGGCCATGATCGGAAACCAGATACCGAAAAACTTTCCGATTACGTCATCTGCCGTAATGGCGAGAAGGATGGCGATGTTGACCAGGAAGTTACAACCGATGGCTTTGATGAAAGAGGACCAGAGACCGGCAGTTCCGACCGCCTTGTATGTGAGGATTTTTCCTGCTGCTATACCAATGGCATTCATACCGAAGGCGTTAACCACCATGGTGCCGTCAGCCGTGCCGCCAACAAAGGGGCCTATGACCATCACATAAGCATAGGCCAGCGATCCGACGAAATTCCCGATATAAACCCACACCCAGTTTCTGAAAACAGCGCCCCACGTGACTTTTTTCATCATGGCGGCCATGGGGACGATCATGCAGTCACCGGTAAAGAGCTCCATACCGGTCAGAACGATCGCAATCAGGCCGACGGGGAATACAGATCCGCCAACGAGCTTTGAAATTCCAGCTGTTTCTATACCGGTTGCGCAGACGGTACAAAGTGCCCCGCCTATGGCAATGTATGCACCGGCCATGAATCCGCGAAGAAGCAGGTTGAAGATTGAAAGCTTAGCCTTGCCGACTCCTGCATTACCAACAAGAGCGACCATTTTTGCAGGGGGGTTAAAAGCCATAAAACAGTACCTCCATTCATATTTATTGATGTAAAGCGTCTAATCCTAAAGGACCGCTTTTCATCGTTTTATCAGAATATAATCCTATGAAAGCGCAACAGGGTTGTTGTCTATGTCTCACAAAGCTGAAACAAACAGATGCGTGTGGATGCAAATTTATTATCAGATCGCGTTCTAACTTGCGAATGCCTCTGCGACTTTTTTCTTCCAGATACAAAGGAGTTTTTCGCCATGGGGCTGGCATTGGATCAATTCCCACTCACTTTCTCCTTCTTTGTCCAGAATGCCCTTGAATTGATCCTGGGTGCCGGGGATGCCGTCAATGACGCAGGTTCCTGAATCGTTGCAGGAGATGGCTTCGGGGGGGATCAGGCGGTCCAGATCAATGATGCTTGTCTTATATTTCCATCTTGCCATTTGATTGTTCCTCCTTAAAGATTTTATCTGTAAATTAATACTATACAGGCGTTGTGCTGTCAATAACTTTATGACTGGCAGTCTATAGTTAAATAGATGTTTCAGGACGAAAATATCGGATTATGCAAAGAAAAGTCCCTCTTCGAAGACAAAACGAAGAGGGACTTCAGATTTGAGCTGCTGTAACCGTTATGCATTTTTACCTTTAGGTGCTTTGTAAATCAGCGCGATACAGAAGCCGACAATGAGCAGGCCGGCAGCGATATAAAGTGCCTGGGGCTTGAAGGCTTCGAACACGAACGGGCCGATGATACCTGCTGCGCTCCATGCCGTCAGCATGAAGCCATAGACCTTGCCGATGTATGCCGGGCCGAAGGCGTCGGCGGCAAAGGCAGGCATGGTGGCAAATCCGCCGCCGTAGCAGGCTAAAAGGTAACAGGAAACAACGATGAACAGGTAGTAGTTTGATATATAACCCATGGCGATAAGCAGATAGACGACGGCCTGCGTTGCAAACATGATCAAGAAAACCATTCTTCTGCCGATGTTGTCGGATATCTTGGCCCAGAAGAGTCTTCCCAGGCCATTGAAGATAGCAGCGACGGCAACAACGGTTCCACCGGCGGCGGCAACTATGGCAATCTGCTCAGGGGTTAAATCACCAAGGAGGCCCATGGTCTTCTTGTAAATATCCTGGGCAAGCGGTGAGTGCTGCGAAATAAGACCCAATCCGGCTGAAACGTTAAGGCACAGCATGGCCCAGAGCATCCACCACTGGGGTCTTTTAACAGCTTCGCCGAACTGGAAGGAATCTGCTGCAGAAACGGTTGTTGCGGAAGGCTTGAACCCGGCCGGGACCCATCCCTTGGGAGGATTATTAAAAAACTGGGCGGCACCTGTGACCAGGATCAGGAAAATTATACCCCATATGTACCAGGTCATGGCCACGCCTGAAGCCAACACTGTCGTCCCGTCGGGGCCAATCTGCTTGAAGGATGCAATCATGGCCGGAGCGATTTTACCCATAAAGAACGCGCCTGCGCCGAAACCCATAACGGCAAGACCTGTTACGAGACCCCTCTTATCCGGGAACCAACGGATCAGCGTGGCAATCGGTGTAACGTAGCCAAACCCGTTTCCTAAAGCGGCAATAACACCAAAGCCGAGATAAAGCAGCGGAAGACTGCCAACCTGGTCTGCATAACCGGCGACCAGTGTGCCGATACCAAAAAGAATACCACCGATTGTAGCTACAAAGCGGGGCCCTTTTTTATCCACCAGCGTACCGCCGAAAGCGGCAGCGCAGCCGATGATTCCCATGAGAATCATAAAGGTCAACTGTACTTCTTTACCATTCCAACCGTGCATCTTCATGAGTGGAATCTTGAAGACCGACCACGCATAAACAGTGCCGAGACACAATTGAATGACAACGGCAGCGATGGCAATAAACCATCGCTTACTCTCTAAATTTTCATTAGCCATACTTTCAATTCCTCCCTTGCCTTTTAAAGGCAAAATTTATTTTTTATGACACGTTAAGAAAACATCTGCTTGTTGAGACACGTTGTCTTTTTATCGTGTCGGAAAAGCAACAAATAATTTGAGCCTTATACATAAAGAATGTATTCTTGACAAGGACATATTCATTTATTTGACAAGTTTTTTTGTAAAATATCAGAGTCATATTCCCCGTAATCAGCAGGAGGAAAATCGCTGTTATTGGGTGGCTCATCTGGTTCCATAAACTGACTGTCCATTGCAGAAAACATTACTTGACGGGACCTCATGTTGTCAAAACGCAAAAGTGTATTATATTAACTTTCATTACAGAAAAAGGAGTGTTTTATGGCAGTGGCCTCTAAAAGTGATTTATATCGGCATCAAGTTGAAAAGATAAGCAAATTATCATTCGATGTGGGGGTGTACCGACCACCGAGCGAAGGAGGGAGTGCATCGCTTTTATTAAGGGTTACTGAAAATTGTCCCTGGAATAAATGCACGTTTTGCGAAATGTATAAGGGGCACAAGTTTGTTTATCGTCCTGTAGAAGACATAAAAGCTGATATTGATACCATCAGAGCCATGGTGGATGAAATCCGGGAAGTCTCGTTGAAGCTCGGTCAGGAAGGGCGGCCGAATCGGGATGTTTACCAGGCTCTCTTAAGCGTCGATCCGTTTCTTAATGAGAATTATTGTTTCTCCAATGTGTTCAGCTGGCTTTATTACGGCGGCAAAACGGTATTCCTTCAGGATGCCGATAGTATGATTATGAGACCGGCCGAATTCATCGAGGTCCTGCAGCATTTGCGTAAAGAGCTGCCGGGTGTAACCAGGGTAACGTCTTATACCCGTTCCAAGACGCTGGCGCAGCGAAAACAGGAAGAATTGACAGCCATTCGGGAAGCGGGCCTTGACCGTATCCATGTTGGGCTGGAGACGGGTGATGATGAAATTTTAAAAATTGTCCGCAAAGGAGTGACCAGTGCCGAGCAGATCGATGGCGGGAAAAAGGCAATGGCCGCCGGTTTTCAGCTTTCCGAATACTGGATGCCGGATCTGGGCGGCAGGGAACGCTAGGCTCGAAGAATTGAGGGTGATGATTGAAATGCTTAATGTCACGGGACGGGTTTGTTTTGATCACAACATGAATTCCTGGACCGGCCGCAACGGCGGGACGCTTTTTCACATGGATTACGAAGGCTATAAGTTTCCCGAGGAAAAACCGCGTGTGCTGGAGCTGATCCGCGAGGGTTTGTCTGTCGACGAATCCCGGCATATTGACATTAAAGAACTCATCGCCCTGGGGTCCTTGTGAATTTATGGATCGTGGAAGCATTCGGGGAAGAACCGTTGCCTACATGCTTATATGTAGATGCTCTTAATGGAGGATTCCAGGATTTGGTTTGGTCGGCCGGTTCCCCACGGAATAGCCGATGGCTCTTCCGATCATTTGAAAATCCTTTTCCAGTTCAGCGATAATCTCAAGAGGCGAACCGGCATCCGCCCTTCCCGGATAGATATCATAGTGGTTTCTATACTGCTGGGGTGTGAAATCGGGCATGACCACATTAGCACCCGCCTGAAGCGCCTGAAGGCGTCCCTGGGGATGAAGTGTAGCCAGTGCCGTGGTTGCCGGAATATTGGTGTTACGGGTTAACAGTCTTGCGATGGCAATGACACGCAACGTAAGTTCGATATCATCATTTTCAATGCCGGCCAGCGGTGTGTCGGGATGAGCGATAAACGGGCTGATGCCCAGCATGTCCGCATCAAGTATTTTCATCAATAAAAGATCGTCAGCCAGAATTTCATAAGTTTGCCCCGGTAGGCCTACCATGTTTCCCGTTCCCGTTTCAAACCCCAGCCCCTTAATTGTTTTCAGACAGGAGATACGATTATCCAGCCGGCAGCCTGGACGCAGATATTGATAAAGCTCTGGCGACGCTGTTTCGTGTTTTAGCAGATAGCGGTTTGCGCCTGCTTGCCCGAAAGCGCGGTAATCTTCCGGTGATCTTTCACCGATGGACAGTGTGACCACCAGCCCTGTATCCTGCTTGATTATCTCAACCAGTCGGCAGATGTGTTCCACTGAATAATGGGAATCTTCGCCTGACTGTAGAACAACGGTGGTGATGCCGGTTGCTTTTATCTGCCGGGCTGTTGCAAGAATTTCCTCATAGGTCATCCGGTAACGGTCCGGCTTTTCATTGGCTTTGCGCAGGCCGCAATAAAGGCAGTTGCGTTCGCAGAAATTGGAAAATTCGATGATACCGCGAAGAAAAATGTCGTTGCCGACGTCGTTTATGCGGACGCGGTCGGCGGTAGCGAAAAGATCCAAAGAATATTCGCCGGGCATTTTCAGAAGTTCGATGATTTCGTCTCTGCTTAAAGGTTTGCCGATTTCCGCCGCAAGCAGCAGCTTTTCAATATGATCAGATATAGACATCTCGAGTGCCTTCCTCGATTTGCTGCAGCCGGTTTTCGGCCATGTGTTTACGTTTTGTTTTGAAAGATTTCGCGAGCGTTTCGGAAATCAGTTTTTCACCGGCCTTACGGGTTTGAGAACCGGCATAATCCATCAGATACTCTTTAAATGTGAAAAGAGCGTTTGTCTGACAGAATTTCTGGATCAGACCGGGTTTGGCCAGATCCATAAAGTCCTTGCCGGTACGTCCAAGCCGGTAACAGGCGGTGCAGAAGCTGGGGATGTGACCGCGTTCAGTGATGTCCAGAATGACTTCATCGAGCGTCCGTGTGTCGCCCAGATTAAACTGCGCGGCCCGGAAAGCATCGCTTGTATCGTCCTGATAGCCGCCGGGGTTGGTGCGCGAACCGGCGCTGATCTGCGAGATACCCAATGCAAAAACTTCAGATCGCATGGCCGGCGATTCCCGGGTGGAGAGAATCATTCCCGTATAGGGAACCGCCAAGCGGATGATGGCGACCAGTTTTTTAAAATCATGATCGCTGACCGGATGAGGCGGCTTGATAGCAGTAGGCGCATTGAACGCCGGTTCCAGCCGCGGGATAGAAATCGTATGCGGCCCGACGCCACAGTCTTTCTCCAGTTGCAGGGCATGCAAAAGTAAGCCAAGGACTTCGTATTTGTAATGGTAAAGTCCGAAGAGCGCTCCGATACCCACATCGTCAATACCGCCTTCCTGCGCGCGATGCATCGCGGTGAGCCGTTTGGCGTAATCCTTCTTGGGACCGGATGGGTGCATGGTCTTGTAAGTTTCATGATGATAAGTCTCCTGAAATAAAACAGCAGTGCCGATGCCTGTTTTCTTCAGCTGTCTGTATTCATCCACTTCCAGCGGTGCGATTTCCACATTGATTCGTCTTATTTCTCCGCCGTGTTCTGTTTTTACGGCATAGGCTGTTTCAATGGCTTCCATGAAATATTCCAGACTGGAACGGCTGGGGTGTTCGCCGCAGAGCATCAGTAGACGTTTGTGGCCTTCCCGCTCCAGAACCTGCACTTCTTTGGCGATTTGATCCATCGTCAGAGCGACTCGGTTGAGTTCCTTATTGTCGCGCCTGAACCCGCAATACAGACAATTATTGGCGCAGTGATTGGCGACATAAAGCGGAGCAAATATAACCAGACGGTTGCCGTAAATATCTTCCTTGATTTTATGGGCCGCCTGAAGGATCTGATCGATGAGTTCATCATCTTCAATCTGTAGTAAAACGGCTACGTCTTCCGGGGAGAGGCCTTTGAGTTCATAGGCCTTGGCGATGATTTCACGAACCTGAAGCGGATCGGGGTTATATGCCCGGTTAAGAATGTTCTCAATCCGGTTGTCGTCAATGAAGTCTTGCATGGTGTATTTTATATCCTCTGGAAATATTGGTTATACTTTCGTGAGAGACGCTTTGACAGAAACGCCCGACAGAGCGCCCAGCTTTCCGGTGAGCGCCCCTATCTCGTCCGTAGATGCGTGGACGATGAGTGCAATGATATGTAAATTCCCAGGTGCATGAGGAAGGCCCATCCGACCGATGATCATATCTCCGAAGTCGCATAGAATCTGGTTGACCTTTTGCGCCTGACGTGCCCGGTCGGTAATAATAATGGTGATTGTGCCAATGCGTTTATCCAAAGTTCTTCTCATTTCTCTGAAAAATAGCCACGGGCGTTAGGCCCTCCGCTGTGCTTCGTTTGCAGGGTTGGAGTTTCATAAAAAAAGGTTTGATCCCGGAAGAATCAAACCTTTTTATTTAAAGACTTCATACTTCCCTCAAGATCAGAAATGTCCTCCCTTTCAGGCGAATATTTAGCTGGACATTGCTTTATCGTCATCCTTCGTTGTTTGTCAATACGAATTCTCGGAAATGGAGATAATTTCCTTTTCCACCCATAGGGGGGCCATTTCCTTTGCCTCATCATAGGGAATTTTACCATGAAGGATCATGGCCTTAAAATCATCAAACATGTAAATTCCCAAAAACAGGTGAACCAGCAGAAACAGGGTCAGAACCCAGGCAAAGAAAGTGTGCAGCGTGCCCAGCAGGGATACGGCTTCTCTTGGCATAAGGTGTGGAAGTGCCCATAATATCCAACCGGTAAAAATCAGAATCGTGCCCCCGATTAAAACGCAGATGCCGAAGAGTTTCTGTCCTGAGTTATATTTTCCCATCGATGGAACGACGACTTTTTTTCTCAGGAGGATTTTCTGCGGATAACCACCCAGGATGGCAAACCATTTGATATCGTTTATTGAAAAATAAAAGATTCTTTTAAGAAAAAGAACGACACGATTGAAACCGATTAAGAAAAAGGCGATAGCGTCAAGGGTCAGGACAACACCGGCAACGACATGAATCTGCATTGTCAGATTCATCGCACTTTCACTTAAAGGTTTAAAATATAAGAACACCCCGGTGACAGCCAGAGGCAAAAAACTGAGAATCAATAGATAATGAAATATTCTTACACTCAAGGGATGCTTTAAAATTGTTTTTTGACTAATCATAAATTAACCTCCTTTTAGGAAAGACCTTTCGTTCGATTAATGTATTTCGTATGCAGCAACTCGTGGGACAAATGTCCCAAGGGTTCGCCGCCAAATTCCTTATAATAACGGGCCACGGATTTATTGGCATGACTGACGCGGATCGATGCTTTTTCATCATCCCGGTACAAGCCTTTTGTCCGGGCCAGGATGTAATTATTGTTCGATGACGTCACCATCTTTATCCAGACGGCAGGCAGCGCCAGAAAGGCCGCGACAATGCCGCCGATGGTGATAAATTCCCGGCGTGTCACGTGCAGCGGATTTTCGATATATTGATAGCTTTGTTTTTCCATATTTGTTTACTCCTTTAGTGTTTTATTTCCATGCAAACAAGGGGCGGATGGCACCCAGCCAGGAAGAACCATTTCCGTAAATCGGCTGACCGCCACCATTGATGCAACCGCCCGGACAGTTCATCACTTCAATGAAATGATAGGGTGATCTGCCTGACAGTACTTCATCAATGACTGGTTTGATATTTTCTGCTATATTATGTATCACGGCCACATTTACCGTGACTTCTTTGTTATATTTGGTGTCCTTGAGTTTTACGGACGCGCTTTTCACACCTTTAAGTCCTCGCACCGGCTTGAACTCCAGTGGTTTTAATTCTTCGCCGGTTAGAACGGCATAGGCGGTTCTCAGTGCTGCTTCCATTACACCGCCCGTATTGCCGAAGATCGTGCCCGCGCCTGTGTAGTCGGCAAGCAACGATCCGCCGTCGGCATCTTTTTCGGCAGCCAGATTGATTTTGAGCTTTTTGAACAGACGGGATAAGTCGCGTGTGGTCAGGACGGTGTCGATATCGGGATAGGGTTTATCCGTCAGCGCACGGCCATTTTTTTTGTTGTATTCGTAGGCATTGTTAAATTCCGGACGAGACGCTTCCAGCTTTTTGGCTGTGCAAGGCATGATGCCGACCGTATAAATCTTTTCGGCGGACTTCCCCCAGACTTTCGTCCCGTAAGTTTTTGCGACGGTTCCGGCCATCTGCTGGGGCGATTTTGCAGAAGACAGATTGGGAATCAATGTCGGATATTTTGTTTCGACAAGCCGAACCCATGCCGGACAACAGGATGTAAACTGAGGCAACGGCCCGATCTCCGCGCCATGTTCACTCTTTTCACCGAAGACGGCGTGGCGGGCGCGGACGATAAATTCTGTTCCTTCTTCCATAATCGTCAGATCGGCGGCAAAATTATTATCCAGAATTTCAAAACCGGCTTTCTTCATTGATCCGTAAAGTTTACCCGTGACGAGAGAGCCGGCGGGAAGACCGAAATCTTCACCAATGGCCACGCGCACGGCAGGCGCGATGATGCCGACAACAGTGGTATTGCGGTCTTTGAGTCTGGCAATGACTTCGTCCACGGTGTCCGATGTTTCATATGGCGCGCCGAATGGACAATTAATCAAACATTGGCCGCAGCTCAGGCAAGAATCAACATCAACGCTGTGCGTCGCGCCGAAAGAACCGGTAATGGCCCCGGTGGGACAGTGGCGTTTACAGGCATCGCATCCCTTGCACGCGGATGCTTTAATGGCTATAACGCCGGGGATTTCTCCCTTTTGATACGTTTTAGCAGCTACATTCATTTTCAAGTTCCTTTCCTTTATTGATTAAGCTCATTTGTAAGTGAGCTTTTTTGTTGGATTGGTATGTGTTATATAATACATATGTCAAATAAGACATATATAACATATTCATGTCCGTCAAGACATTTCTGAATAAAATTAGTGTTACGTCGTACGACGTATGCATTCAGAATCTGCGTCTTGAATAGCGAACGCATTATTCATTTGCCGGTCTCTGGAAAAAAGTTTTTAAAGGTAAACGATTTCCGTTGACAGCCCTGCCGATTTAGTTTCAGGCAGAGCGAACGGAATTTAGAAAATCTGCACTGTGGCAAAAACGGGAGGGAAGGTTTTCGCGGACTCAACGAGTTCCGCAAGTAAACCTCAGCAAATATGTGTGGTCCAGAAATTCATTTATTTCAATTATCCCTTCTTTAGAATTTCTAAGATAATAATGGAAACGATAAAGCAAAGTCAAGAATAAAAGTTATTTATTGTATGATTAATAATTATAGATGATTTGAGTCAATACAGAATATTGTTTATAATTTTAAATGCTTTTTGATAAATTCACAGCGTCGCGTGATTTCGCTGTTCATCTTCAAAAGCCAGGAGTGCCGCGGGGAAGGGCGCAAGGCTGCGTTTGATGACGCCCTGTAAAAATGATATGGCCACGCCATAGTTGGTGACAGGAACGCCTGCTTCCTCGGCTTTGCGCAGCCGCGTGAGCATTTCCCGCCGGTTCATCATGCAGGCGCCGCAGTGCAGAATCAGCTTATAGTTTTTTAAATTGTCAGGATAATCCCGACCTGCAGATGTATCTATCTGTAAATCGCCGCCAACGTATTGTCGCAGCCAGCGCGGGATCTTAACCCGGCCAATATCATCTTCGAGAGAATGATGAGAACACGCTTCAGCAATCAATATCCTGTCGCCCGGTTGCAAATGGTCAATGGCGGCGGCTCCCCGCGCCATAACGGCCAGGTCTGATTTTTGCCGCGCAAAAAGAATGGAAAAGGTCGTTACCGGAATCTCTTTCGGAACATCGGCCGTAACTTTGAGGATGGCCTGAGAATCCGTGACGACGATGGCGGGTGGCGTTTTCAGATTGGCCAGGGCTGCAGCTAATTCTCTTTCTTTGACGACAAGCGCCATGGCATCATTATCGAGCGCGTCACGGATCGTCTGAACCTGGGGCAGAATCAGCCGGCCTTTTGGCGCCTGTAAGTCAATGGGAACCACTAAGACGGCCAAACCTCCCGGAGGCAGCAGATCGCCAATGAGCGAAGAGTTAGCGACGAAATCCGCAGGGGCCACCTCCAGCAATTGCTGCTTTAAAGTTTCGAGATAATGTTGACGCTGCGACTGGTCATTGCAGGAAACGGTCAGGATCAGCGCTTTGGACTGCAAAAAGTTCAGATGTTCATCAGAAGGCTTCCGTAAATCAATTTTATTGATGACAATTAACATCGGTATCTTGCGCTTTTGCGCCTGAGCGAGAACCGCTTCTTCAAAATCTGTCCAGATATCCGGTTCCGTAACAAGAATAATAACATCAGCATGGTCAAATACCTTGGCTGTTTTTTTCAGCCGTGCGCCGGAAAGCTCCGATACATCATCGAGTCCGGCCGTGTCGAGAAAAAGCACAGGACCGATTGGCAAGAGCTCCATAGCTTTTTCCACGACATCGGTGGTTGTTCCGGCGACAGGTGAGGTAATGGCCATATCCTGACCGAGCATCAAATTCAAAAGGCTGGACTTGCCGACATTCGTTCGTCCCAGAAGCGCAATATGCAGCCGGTTTCCTTTCGGGGTGTTATCCACTATTTTTTATCCTTAAAGCCCAGAGCCGTTAACCGGTAGGGAGAGAAGATTTTATTGATCGATTCTTTGCCCAGTTTTTCTTCCAGAAAGCGTCGCATATTATTTTCGTTTCCTGAAGCAAACTCCGTGATGAATGCCGTGGCCTTTTCGTAACCGATCACCGGCAATAAAGCTGTGATGATCATGGGACTTGCATTGAAATATTCTTCACATTTTTCTTTATCCGCTTTAATTGCGCGCACATGTTCTGTGAGCAGGTTGTTGATGTTGATCAGCAGATCCAGCGATTCCAGAAGAGCATCCGCCAGCAGGGGCAAAAATTCATTAATTTGCAGAGTGCCGCGCGCCGACGTTTCGGCCACAATACTGTCATTGGCCATAACCTTGATGCCGGTCTGGATGACGGCTTCCGCCAGAACGGGGTTGACTTTGCCGGGCATGATCGAAGAGCCGGCCTGCAATTGCGGCAGACGGATTTCTCCTAGAAGATTCATCAGGCGCAGATCATTGGCGATTTTAATCAGATTGACGGCGTGGGCCTTAAGGATGGCGGTAACTTCGACATAAGAATCGGCATGGGCGGTTTCACCCAATATGTTTTCACCCCGCGACAATCCCAGGCCCGTTACGTCCCGTAATTTTTCATTGACTGAAAAAATATAATTGCGCGGCGCGGCAAGCCCTGTTCCCACAGCGGTGCCCCCCAGATTCACTACTCGCAGGCGTTCTTCGCATTTGAACGTTCGCCAACGATCCCGCGAAAAAGCTTCAGCAAAGGCGGAGAATTCCGCGCCAAGAGTAATCGGCACGGCTTCCTGCATTTCTGTCCGTCCCAGTTTCACAATCGCGCCAAATTCTTTTTCTTTTTCCTGAAACGCGCCTTGCAGGCAGGCTATGGCTTGTGCTAGGTCGCGGAGGCGATAAATCGCGGCAACTTTCAGGGCTGTAGGATAAACATCGTTGGTCGATTGATGCAGATTAACGTCTTCCAGCGGATGAACAAGACTGTAATCACCTTTCCTGCCGCCAAGAAGTTCAATGGCCCGGTTGGCGATCACTTCATTGAGATTCATGTTGGTCGAGGTTCCGGCGCCTCCCTGCAGGGCGTCGACGGGGAATTGATTGGCAAGTAATCCTTTCGATATCTCCAGACAGGCTGTATGAATCATCCGGGATTTTTCAGGGGAAAGGTAACCTGTTTCAGTGTTGGCGGAGCAGCACGCCATTTTCACCTGGGCCAGCGCCCGGATGAGCGATGGATTGACTTTTCTGCCACTGATGCGAAAATTGTTCATTGCACGCTGCGTGTGGATTCCCCAGTAAACATCCTGTGGAACTGCCAGTTCGCCTAATAGATCTTTTTCAGTTCTTTGATCCGTCATATAGTCACCTTACCTCAAAATATCAAACAAAAAAAGAGGTTTGTCCATGACAGACAAACCTCTTTATGTTTTATTCAATTTAACAAAAAGCTTTATTCATCTTTCTTGTGAGGCATTTCACTGCCTCTTTGCTTGTATTTGGTGTGCAGTAGTTCATGCGACTTATGTCCCAGAGGTTCTTTGAGAAATTTGTCATAGAGTTTCTTCACCGATTCATTTTCATGCGACTGCCGTTTCTTCTGGACGTTTCCGTCATCCTGATAAAGGGCCGATGAACGTAAAACACGAATTTCGTTGTTGGTCGGAATGGGCTCGCCACCTCCGGAGATGCAACCACCGGGGCAGCACATTACTTCGATGAAGGCGTAATTAGCCTTGCCTTCGCGGATACGGTCCATCAGTTTGCGGGCGTTGCCTAGGCCATGCGCAACAGCAATACCGACATCTCCCAGTGCGCCAACTTTAACGGTTGCCTCTTTCACACCTTCCAGACCGCGAACAGGGGTGATATCCAGGCTGGGCAGATTCTCTCCGGTGACGACCGCATACACCGTACGCAGAGCGGCTTCCATAACGCCGCCTGTTGCGCCGAAAATGGTGCCGGCGCCGGTGTATTCGCCCATCGGCGCATCATAGTCTTCGTCAGGCAGGTTGACAAAATCAATACCCCCCTCTTTGATCATCCGGCCTAATTCACGGGTGGTGAGAACATAATCCACATCGCGATAGCCGCTGCTGTTCATTTCCGGCCGCTGGGCTTCGAACTTTTTGGCGGTGCAGGGCATAATGGAAACCGAAACGATATCTTTCGGGTCGATGCCTGCCAGTTCCGCGTAATAGGTTTTGGTCAGCGCGCCGAACATCTGTTGCGGCGACTTGCAGGTGGACAGATGAGGCAGCAGGTCGGGATAAAAGTGTTCGCAGAATTTGATCCAGCCGGGGCTGCAGGAAGTGATCATCGGCAAAACGCCGCCTTCCTTAACTCTTTTGAGTAATTCGTTACCTTCTTCGATGATGGTTAGATCAGCGGTGAAGTTGGTGTCGAATACCTTATCAAAGCCCAGTCTGCGCAGGGCTGCGATCATTTTTCCGGTAACAAGGCTTCCCGGAGGCATTCCGAATTCTTCGCCCAGAGCCGCGCGGATTGCCGGGGCTTCCTGAACGATGACATGCTTGGTTGGGTCCTGAAGAGTTTTCCAGACTAAATCAACATCATCCTTTTCATAAAGAGCGCCGACCGGACAAACAAGGATGCACTGGCCGCAGGTAATACAGTTGGATTCAATGAGCGGCAGATCAAAAGCCGGTACGACCCGGACATCGCTGCCCCGATGAGCGGGAGTCAAAACGCTGACCGTCTGAATCTGTTCGCAAACCGTTACGCAGCGGTGACATTCAATACACTTACGGCTGTCGCGAACAATAGAGGGACTTGAATGATCAATCATTCCTTCCTTCGGGAATTGGGTATAGTCGAATCGAACTTCTTTCAGGCCCACAAATTCGGCCACTTTCTGTAATTCGCAGCTGCCGTTGCGAACGCAGTAGTTGCATTCCTGTGGATGATTGGCCAGCAAGAGTTCCACAACCATTTTTCTGGCCTGTCGGACTTTTTCCGTGTTGGTGCGGACGACCATGCCTTCGGAAACGGGGAAAACACAGGCGGCGATCAGGCTGCGCTGGCCTTCCACTTCGGTCATGCACACCCGGCACGCGCCGGGTGTGTGGTTTATTTCTGTCCAGGCGCAAAGGGTGGGGATTTTAATACCGGCGCCGCGGGCAGCTTCCAAAATGGTTGCGCCTACCGACGCTTCCACTTGACGATTATCGATAATCAATTTAACAGTTGTTGGCATGAAATATTTCTCCTTATGGACCTAAAAAATTAAACAGCCGCGTCGCAACGCAGGCAGCGGCAGGCTTCCTTCATGGCATCCTCACGGCTGAAGCCCAGTTCCACTTCCGCAAAATTAGTTTTGCGGGTGTCATGATGCATTTCCGGCATCGGCATCTGCGGAGCTTCGATCGATTCTTCATCAATCACCAGCGGCACATCGATTATTTCCAGAGCCGGTTTTTCGTAAGCGGGTTCGCCGTTGGCCGCACGTATAGCCGCGTCAATGTCGTCAGCGGCCTGGTGTCCCGCGCCGATCGCCGCGATAACTGTGTCTGGGCCTGTCTCTGCGTCACCGCCCGCGAAATAGCGTGGGTTGGCTGTGCGGGATTTGTAGCCTTTGCCGACATTGTAGCAGTCCCACTTGTTGATTTCGACCCCGGTCTTTTTATCGATGAAGCTCATATCCGGCACCTGTCCAATGGCGGCAACAATTGCGTCGACGTTCAGTGTGAACTCGGAACCTTCGACGGGAACGGGTTTCTTGCGCCCGCTCGAATCAAAATCGCCCAGGGTCATGCGCTGGCAGGTAATGGAGCTGACCTTGCCTTTTGCCCCGTCAATTTTCAGCGGCGCGATCAGATATTCAATCTTGATGCCTTCATCTTCAGCCGCCTTGATTTCTTCTTCGGCCGCCGGCATATCCTGTCTCAGACGGCGATATAGAATCGTGACTTCGGAGCCGAGACGCAGAGCGACGCGGGCCGCGTCAATCGCGGAATTGCCGCCGCCGATCACGGCCACTTTTTTACCAAGGGTTTTTTCGCCTTTTACCCATTTGTCTTCATTGTCGTTGAAGTCGCGGAGGAATTCGACGCCGCCGAAAACATTTCCCAGTTCTTCGCCGGGCACACGCATTTTCTGGCTCTTGTGCGCGCCGGTGGCCAGATAGAAGTAATCAAAATCTTTTTCCATCTGTTTAAAAGAGATGTCACGGCCCACGCGGGTGTTGAGGCGGATTTCGACGCCTAGGGAAGTGATGTCGTCAATTTCGGCCTGTAAAATGTTGCGGGGCAGACGGTAAGCGGGAATTCCCCAGCGGAGCATGCCGCCTGCATATTTGAGTTCTTCAAAAACCGTTACCTTGTAACCGCGCAAAGCCAGGTCGCGCGCGGCGGTGAGGCCGGCGGGCCCACCGCCGATCACGGCAATTTTCTCTTTGCGTGTCACCGGCACGGCTTCCGTTTTGGGACGCGGTGCATTGTCGGTGATGAAGCGCTTCAAAAACTTGATGGCCAGGGATTCATCCATGTTGCCGCGGCGGCACTTGGACTGGCATTTGTGGTCACAGACCCGGCCGCAAACGGACGGGAAGGGGTTGGTTTGAAGGACAATCTTATAGGCGTCTTCAAACCGTCCCTCGCGAACCAGCGCGATATAGGACGGGATGTCCATTTCAATCGGGCAGGTATGCTGACAGGGTGATTTAAACATGGCAGAGCAGACGGTCGCACGGCATCGGTGTTCGTATATATGTTCTTCATATTCCTTGCGGAAATAACGGATAGTGCTCAAAACGGGGTTGGGAGCGGTTTGTCCTAGTCCGCACAGGGCCGCGTTTTTGATAACGGAGGCCATTTCCTCGAGCAGTTCGATGTCGCCTGCCTTACCTTTTCCGCCGGTAATGTCGGTCAGGAGATTCAGCATGCGTTTGGTGCCTTCGCGGCAGGGGGTGCACTTGCCGCAGGATTCATCCTGGCAGAAATCCATGAAAAAACGGGCCATATCGACCGCACACTTGTCTTCGTTCATGACGATCAATCCGCCGGAACCCATGATGGCGCCCAGTTCAGCGACTTTTTCATAGTCAACGGCAGCGTTTAAATGCTGAACGGGGATGCAGCCTCCGGACGGGCCGCCCAGCTGGGCCGCCTTGAACTTCTTGCCCTTGGGGATACCGCCGCCGATATCAAAAACGATGGTTCCGAGCTTGGTGCCCATGGGAACTTCCACCAGACCCACGTTGTTAACATCACCGGTAAGGGCAAATACTTTGGTGCCCTTGCTTTTTTCCGTTCCTATCGAGGCGTACCATTTGGCTCCTCGCAGAATGACCTGGCCGATATTGGCCAGTGTTTCTACGTTATTAAGAATACTCGGTTTCTGCCACAGGCCTGCAACAGCAGGGAAGGGTGGACGGGGACGGGGCATGCCACGCTTTCCTTCAATCGAGGTCATCAGGGCGGTTTCTTCGCCGCATACAAACGCGCCAGCACCCTGATAAATTTCAAGATCGAAGTTGAAGCCTGTGCCCAAGATGTTCTGACCCAGCAGACCGGCTTCCTTGGCTTGTCCGATGGCGACATTCAAACGATGGATGGCCAGTGGATATTCAGCGCGGCAGTAGATGTAGCCGTGCTGCGAACCGATGGCCTTGGCCGCGATGACCATGCCTTCCAGAACGGCGTGCGGATCCGCTTCCAGAACGCTGCGGTCCATGAAAGCGCCGGGGTCACCTTCATCGGCATTGCATAAGACGTATTTCACATCGCCTTTGGATGCGGCGGCAAACTTCCATTTCAGGCCGGTGGGGAAACCAGCTCCTCCGCGGCCGCGCAGGCCGGAATCTAGCACTTCCTGGACAATCTGTTCCGGCGTCATTTCAGTCAGCGCCTTGGCCATGCCGGCATAACCGTCGCGGGCGATATATTCTTCTATTTTTTCAGGATCAATCAATCCGCGATTTTTCAAAACCCGCAGTTCCTGGTGGGCGAAAAAGGGAATGTCCTGCATTGTGGGGATGACTTTGTCTGTGCCCGGCTCACGATAGAGCAGCCGGTCAACAACTCTGCCTTTGATCAGGTGTTCTTCGACTAGTTCGGGGATGTCGGCTGGTTTTAAGCTGATGTAAATGACACCTTCCGGATAGACCACCATGATGGGGCCCAGCGCGCAAAAACCGTTGCAGCCGGTTTCTACGACTTTGATGTCATCGGAAAGCTTCCTTTTAACGATTTCTTCCAGAAGAGCGTTTTTTACGCCGATACTGCCGGAAGCCTGACAGCCGGTGCCTCCGCAAATAAGTATGTGTGAACGAAATACTTTCATGAATCTAATATCCTCCTTACAAAGCGATCATTGAACCTATTGGTTGCAAACATGTGACCGCTCATTATTTATTTAGTGATTTCAGAACCTTTTGCCAGAACAAACGGGGTCTGTATTTCTCCCGCGAGAACGTGTCTTTTGAAAATCTGTCTGATTTTGTTGGGATTGACATACTCGTATTTGATCGGGGGTTCATTGATAACTTCTACGGTCACCAGCGGTTCGCGGCTGCAAAGGCCCATGCACCCGGAGGTGGTCACGATGACATCATGAACTTTGGCGGCATCAATTTCGGCCAGCAGGGTATCCATGACTTCCTTTGCACCGGAAGCAATACCACAGGTTCCCATATGAACGGTGACTTTGACGCGGCGGTCTCCATCACGCAGTGACATCTCATTGTGTACTTTTTCTTTGATCTTTTTTAAATCATCAATAGTCAGTTTCGCCATCGGCGTATCCTCCGTTTTCTAAAATTAAATTAATTGTATTGACTTAGTATTTCCTTCACTTTTCCGGGTTTGACACGGCCGTGAACATCTTCACCCACAACGATGACCGGTCCCAGACCGCATGCGCCGAGGCAGCGGACGGATTCCAGCGTGAACATACGGTCCGCCGTCGTTTCGCCCTCTTTAATGCCGAACTGTTTTTCCAGCGTTTCAGTCAGAGCCTTTCCTCCACGCACGTAGCAGGCTGTGCCGAGGCAAACTCGAACGGTATGCTTTCCGCGGGGTGTCATGGTGAAGAATGAGTAAAACGTGACAACACCATAGACCCGGCTCAATGGCAAGTTTAGACCAGCTGCAATTTTTTTCTGGACGGACATGGGCAGATACTCGAGACAGACCTGTGCTTCTTCCAGGACGGGGATCAGTCCACCCGGTTTGCCCTTGTGTTTTTCAATGATGCTGTTCAGCTTGGCCACCTGTTCCGGTGTGAACTCTTTCAATAAT
>PHBN01000013.1:2275-45231 GCA_002840635.1 Deltaproteobacteria bacterium HGW-Deltaproteobacteria-1 | reverse complement strand
CTTTGCCGATTCCTAACGTCATTTGGCACTGTTAAAAAGGGCCGGGTAAAACAATAAAGTGAATATTCTAGGTATATCAGCATTTTATCACGACAGCGCGGCTTGTCTTGTGAAAGATGGGGCTATTGTCGCAGCCGCACAGGAAGAGCGCTTTACCCGCAAAAAGCATGATTTTGCCTTTCCAGTCCATGCCGTCAATTATTGCCTGAAACAGGGCGGAATAAAGGGCGATAATCTGGATTACGTCTGTTTTTATGATAAGCCGTTTATTAAATTCGAAAGAATTCTTGAAACTTATCTTGCCTATGCACCATCCGGCATTCGCTCTTTCATGATGGCGATTCCTTTGTGGATCAAGCAGAAATTGTGGATGAAGGAGTTGATTAAGGACCAGATCAAGTATAAAGGCATGGTCCTTTTCCCTGAACACCACGAGTCTCATGCTGCCTCTGCTTTTTTCGCGTCGCCTTTTCAGGAAGCCGCGTTTTTGACCATAGACGGCGTCGGGGAGTGGACCACGACAAGTTACGGTTTGGGCAGAAACAATCAGATTAAAATTCTTTCGGAGCTTCATTTTCCGCACTCCCTTGGTCTTTTGTATTCCGCTTTCACTTACTACACGGGATTCAAAGTGAATTCTGGCGAATATAAAGTTATGGGACTGGCGCCATACGGCAGGCCTGTATACAGGGATTTGATCCTTTCGGAATTGATGGATCTCAAAGAGGACGGGTCATTCAGGCTGAACATGAATTATTTCAATTACTGCGCCGGGCTGACGATGACCAGCGCGAAATTCAACCGGCTGTTCGGAGGTCCTCCCCGCAAGCCTGAATCAGAAGTCTCACAGCGGGAAATGGATCTGGCCCGCTCTGTTCAGGACGTGACTGAAGAGGTGATGCTTCGCATGGCAAAGCATATTCACCGGGAAACGGGGCAGAAAAATCTCTGCCTTGCGGGCGGTGTCGCGCTTAATTGCGTCGGCAACGGCAAAATTCTTCGTGAGGGGCTTTTTGAGAATATATGGATACAGCCTGCTGCCGGCGATGCGGGGGGCGCCGTCGGGGCGGCTCTTTTTGTGTGGCACCAGTATCTCGACAATCAGCGGACCGCAGACGGTCAGAATGATTTTCTTTGAAGAAATACCGGATCGGGACATTCCCGAAAAAGTCGCGGATCTGATTGGCGCACAAAAGACGATCGGATGGTTTCAAGGGAGGATGGAATTTGGTCCACGGGCGCTGGGAGGGCGGTCCATCATCGGGGATGCCCGTTCGCCGCAGATGCAGGAGACCATGAACCTGAAAATAAAATTTCGGGAAAGTTTTCGCCCTTTTGCCCCCAGTGTGCTGAGAGAAAAAGTCTCCGACTATTTTGACCTCGATCGGGAAAGCCCCTACATGCTGATTGTCGCGCCGGTTAAAGAGAATATCCGCAGACAAATGACCCAGGAGGAGCAATCCTATTTCGGCCTGGACCAGCTTCATGTTGTCCGTTCCGTCATCCCGGCAGTAACTCACGTGGATTATTCGGCCAGGGTTCAGACGGTGACGGAGGGAACCAACCCCCTTTACTATAAAATGATTAAAGCATTTGGTGAAAAATATGGCTGTCCGGTCATCATTAATACATCGTTTAACGTGCGGGGTGAGCCGATTGTTTGCACGCCGGAAGACGCCTATCTGTGTTTCATGAGAACCAATATGGATTACCTCATCATGGGGAATTATCTGTTGAATAAAGAAGACCAGAAACCACTGGACCGGGACATCAACTGGCAGAAAAAATTTGAGAATGACTGAGCGCGATGATAATAGAAGAAATCAAGAACATCAAAAGTGAAACGTCAGATCTGAAGAAGTTCGGACTGTTGATCGGTGCGATTCTTTTTCTGGGATCGTTTTACCTGTTTTGGAAGCAGCAGCAACCTTATGCGGTCGCCGGTTTTATCCTGGGAGTTGTTTTTGCCGCCCTGGCTTTTGTCCGGCCGGTTGTGTTAAAGCCGCTTCAGAAAGTATGGATGGCCATGGCTGTTGTCATGGGATTTGTCATGAGCAGGATCATCGTGGCGGTCATTTTTTATGGGATGGTTACGCCTATCGGACTTGCAGGCCGCGTTGCGGGGAAAAAATTTCTGGATCTGAAAATGGACAAGGCTGCCGCCAGCTACTGGATCGGGCGGGATCAAGCCAAAACCGAGAAATCTGCTTACGAAAGGCAGTTCTGAAAAATAAAATATTTGAGGGTGTTTAAACGATGGGAAAATTGTCAATCGTTCAAGAATTATGGTCCTACCTGAAAGTTCGGAAAAAATGGTGGCTTCTTCCGATATTGTTGTTTCTGCTGATTATCGGTACCTTGTTGGTCCTGGCGGAAGGATCGGTTGTCGCTCCTTTGATCTACACGCTGTTTTAATGCAAAGGCATAAAGGGCTATGAAGGGTTCTCTGGGGAATTTTTTCAAACGATACACGGCCAATATTCTGCTGCTGATTTTTTCCCTTTGCATCGTTTTGGTGCTGGTGGAGATCTTTCTGCCGTTTCTGAAAATTAAAACGATTGAAGAAGCCGTCTATCAGGTGAGACGTCCTGTGATTGTCGGGCTGTACGGGCAGTTCCACCCTGAGCTTCACTATACGCTTAAAAAGAATCTGCGCGGCGTGAAACAGGTTTATCCGGGCCAGCTCGACTATGATGTTGATACCAACAATCAGGGTTTTCGCGGACCGGACTGGGATTTATCCCCCGGCAGAAAAAATGTCGTAGTTCTGGGCGATTCCTTCGCTTTTGGATGGGGCGTCCAGTGGGATCAGACCGTCGGCAGGATTCTGGAAAAAGAATTGCAGAAGAAGGACGCCGCCTATCAGGTCATCAACCTGGCGATGCCCGCGTGGGACATTGACTTGATCGTCCGCTCGTTTGAATTATACAGGGACATGCTCAAACCCGTTGCGGTCGTCTATGTGTTTTGCCCGAACGATCTGCTGGGCGGCATGAAAAAAGTATCGCCCGGCGTCTTCGATATCGAATATCATCCCGGTCCTGATGATGAAAAAGAATTTATCGCCATGGTGGCAAGGCAGCAGCCCGGTCACTGGTCTTGGGACAAGATCCGCAGGGGCTCCTATCTGCACGCCTATCACGCCCGCATCATAAGGCCTATTTTCAGCAAAAGAATCAAGGAATCGTTGACGATAGACAAGGCGCAGCCGGGATACAGTTTTCCTCCTCCCATGGATCCACCCGCTCGGGCGACCTTTGACCCGGAGCGCAAAGAGTTCCTTCTGTACTGTCTTGATCGCCTGCGTAAAGATGCCGGAGAAAGCCCCCTTTACATTATTGACACATCCGACAAGTCTATTTTGTACAGAAATGATCAGGCGGACAATCGAAGGTGGGTTTTGCGGGAGTACGGTCTGGCCCACAGGGATGTGACAGTGATTGATTTTGAAAGTTTTGCCCGGAGGACGCCGGATGGCCGGAAATTTTATCTGGATTACGATGATCACTGGTCGCCGGAAGGACATGCGGCCGCTGCCGGTCTGATTTTGCAAAACTGGAAATGGTCAAAATGAGATTTAGCTGGGCCGGAAAACGCACGGCCGGATGATGAAACCTGACATAAAAAGAAGATTGCCTTGGAAAAACCGAAGATCAGTGTGGCTATTATTGCCCAGGATGAAGCCGATCGAATCGGGAACCTGCTCAAAAGCCTGAGCTTTGCCGACGAGATCGTTGTTGTGGATTCCGGAAGTACCGACGGCACGCAGGACATTTGCCGGGAGGCGGGCGCCCGTGTGATATCGAACGCCTGGCCGGGATACGTCGCCCAGAAACAATTTGCCCTGGAAGCGGCAAACGACGAGTGGATTCTTTGCCTGGACGCGGATGAGGAGGTTCCGGCCGAACTGGCGACAGAGATGTGTGAGGCGGTGTCCGCCGCCGGAATGGATACATGCGGTTTTTCCATGCCCCGATTATCGAGGTATCTGGGTCGCTGGATCAGACATGGCGGCTGGTATCCGGACCGCAAAGTGCGCCTGGTTCGCCGGGGCAGGGGAAAGTGGCAGGGCGTGAATCCCCATGACAAACTTGTCGTGGAGGGCGGGGTAAAGCATCTGACAAATCCCATGCTGCACTATGTCTATCGGGGCATCTCCGATCAGGTGGTCACGATGAACAGATTCTCGGAAATCTATGCAGGGCAGGGCCATCCCCTGGGCGGCTGGTTTGTCGCGGCGGGGCTCGTTCACGCCTTTGGAAAATTTCTCGAATGTTATCTCTGGAAACTCGGTTTTCTGGATGGCGTTCCCGGATTGGTCATTGCGGTGAATTCCGCGGAGTATGTGTTTTTAAAACATGCCAAAAGATGGGAAAAAAGCCTGCCCCGGAAGTGATGTGAAATGGATATCACCTTCATTATTGTCAACTGGAACACCAGAGACCTTCTGCAGGACTGCCTGGACTCCATCATTAAAACAGCAGAAACACTGACGTATGAAATTATCGTTGTGGATAACGCCTCTACCGACGGATCGGCAGGTATGGTGGCTGAAAAATATCCGCAGGTCAAACTTATTTCCAACAGGGAAAACCGCGGATTCGGCGCCGCCAACAATCAGGGTTTTGCCGTGATGAAAGGCAAATACGCCCTGCTCATCAACACGGATGCCGTTCTGACTGCCGGCGCAGCCAGAAAGATGCAGGCTTTTGCGGACGAAACCCCCGACGCGGCGATTGTCTGCGGCCAGCTGCTTAATGCCGACGGAAGCAAGCAGAATTCCGTCGCCGCGTTTCCGACGCTGCTGACCCTTGCCGCTAACACGTCGCTTCTGGAATATCTTTTCCCCGCAAAATATCCCAGCAAAAGGTATGAACATGCCTCGCCGCTGGAAGTGGATTCAGCCATCGGTGCGTGCATGCTGATCCGCAAAAAGGCGCTTGATGATGTCGCTGTCTTTGACGAGAGTTACTTTTTCTTTTTTGAAGAGACGGACCTTGCGTATGCGATGAAGCGTGCCGGCTGGCGGATTTATCAGGTGCCGGACGCCCCGGTTTATCATCTTCAGGGACAAAGCATCGGCCGCAATGTGCGTTCGCGCATAGAATTTTACCGCTCCCGCTACCAGTTCCTTCGCAAATGGCATAGCGGGGCCTATTACCGGGCGGCGGCAGTGATCATTTTCCTGCGGCTGCTGGTGGACACGCTACTCAATGGTGTTGGCGTGATGTTCACGTTGGGTATGGCGGCAGGTCTCCGTCAGAAATTATTCACGTATTTACAGATCATAAAGTGGCATTTCTCTGGCAGATAAGATGTTATTATCAAGGGATTCAAAACATACCGAACCACGACCGTTTGTGATTAACCACGATTATGAACTACGAAAAAAGCTTTGGAAATTTTACCACATCAGATCCCAGTATTATCCCCTCCGCTTCAAAGGACTGTTTCACAGATGTATTCGATATCATTTGTCTTTGCCGTGATGATGAGGCCGTTTTGCCGTAGCATTGGTATTTTCATAAATTACAGCCTGCTGCGACGATGGGCATTGAGGTTATACACCCCGTTTTCAAAGCGGGGATTTCACGAATAAATATTTGACAATATTGATGTTATTTTATATTAATTTATGTTTATTCAGGTCACGCATGAGGACATGCGTGTAACTGAAGGAGCGGAGCTGTATCATTAAAAAGCACAGGGGTGAATGTCTCTCAAATGGAGACTTCTGAAAAATGCAATTTTACCGTCATTCCCGCGTAGGCGGGAATACCCTAAAGGGCACACGTGACAAAATTACTGGTTTTGTTTAGTTATGCAAAGCTCTCATGGTGTCGCAAATGTATGATGTATTAAAGTCTTTCGTTGATCCCGTCTTCATCATTTTTGTCCTTCTGCTTATTTCATTTTTGGTGTCATCATTCTTTGGAAAGCAAAAGGGAGGCGGCTTGTTTTTATTTTTTATCATTGTTTTATTCTATGGATTCAGTATCCAGCCCGTGTCCGGCTATCTGAGCTACCAGCTGGAGAAAAGCTATATAAAAAATCTCCATGTTGGAGACAGAATGACGATGGATGTTATTGCAGTGTTGAGCGGTACCAACTATGACATCCGGACGCTTGCCGACACACTTCCCGGCGAGACCACCACGGTCAGGCTGGTGCATGCTGTCCGAATGTATAAGCAACGCGATGCCAAATACCTTGTTTGTTCCGGTAAGGGAGACAACAGGGTTTCCGGGGCGGAACTGATGGCTCAAATGGCCGAATCATTGGGTGTTCCCGGCCACAGAATCCGCCTTGAGGCCAAATCGCGTAACACGCATGAACATGCCGTGGAGTTCAATAAAATGTTTGCCGACAAAAACATCAGAATCGGTCTGGTGACATCGGCCTGGCACATGAAAAGAAGCGAATCTGAATTTAGAAAATATTTTAAAAATGTGCAGCCTCTGCCGGCGGGTTTTCTATACGCGTCACCGGCTGGTTCAGCGGCTGTCCGGTTTATTCCGCAATCCCGTTATCTTTTGAAAAACTCGCTTATTTTGAGAGAGCACGTTGGACGATTCTGGTACAGTCTTAAAAGTATTTGAGGATAGAGAAACAGATGCAGGATTTTTCGATTTCACCCAAAGAAATGATCGCCGTTTTCTGGCGCAATATAAGTCTGATATACACCCTGGCAAAACGTGAGGTTGTCGGGCGCTACCGGGGGTCGATAATGGGGATTGCGTGGTCATTCTTCAATCCCCTGATTATGCTGATTATTTACACGTTTGTATTTTCAGTCGTATTTAAGGCGCGCTGGGGTGTTTCCACACAGGAAAGTAAAATTGATTTCGCAATTATGCTGTTTATCGGCATGATTATTCATGGGTTATTTGCCGAATGCGTCAATCGCGCACCGGGGCTTATCCTTTCCAATGTCAATTATGTTAAGAAAGTCGTCTTTCCGCTGGATATTTTGCCATATGTCGCATTTGGCTCCGCGCTTTTTCATGCCATTGTCAGCTTGCTCGTTCTGATCAGCGTACAGCTAATTTTCATGGGATACATCCCTCTTACAGCTTTACTGTTTCCCGTTGTTTTGCTTCCTCTCGTTTTTGCAACAATCGGGTTTGCCTGGCTTCTTTCTTCGCTAGGCGTGTTTGTTCGCGACATCGGACAGATTACGGGTATATTCACAACCGTATTGTTATTTATTTCAGGCGTCTTTTTTCCGATCAGTGGACTTCCAGAGCCTTATCGAACATGGATGGCGCTCAATCCGCTTGCTGATATCATCGAAGAGGGAAGAAATGTTCTGGTCCTCGGGATACTGCCCGATCCGGTGAACTGGTGTTTCATGACCGCAATCGGGCTATTGATTGCATGGGCCGGTTTCGCCTGGTTTCAGAAGACGAGAAAAGGATTTGCTGATGTACTCTGATGACATTGCTGTAAAAGTCAGCAACCTGAGTAAATGTTACCATATATATGATAAGCCCAATGACCGTCTCAAAGCATCCATCTATCCCCGCTTGCAGAAACTTGTCAGACGGAAGCCCGGAAAATATTTTCGGGAATTCTGGGCATTGAACGACGTTTCTTTTGAAGTCCGCAAAGGCGAGACGCTTGGCATTATCGGAAGCAATGGTTCGGGAAAATCCACTCTGCTGCAAATCATTTGCGGCACTCTGAACCCTACCGATGGAAAAATTCAAACAAAAGGGCGCGTTGCGGCTTTGCTGGAACTTGGTTCCGGGTTCAATCCTGATTTCACCGGCCGCGAAAATGTATATATGAATGCCGCGTTATGGGGATTACGTAAAGATCAAATTGACGAACGTTTCGATGATATTGTTTCCTTTGCTGATATTGGCGCATTCATAGAACAGCCCGTCAAGACTTACTCCAGCGGCATGTTTGTGCGGCTGGCATTTGCGGTCATTGCGCATGTGGATGCGGACATTCTGGTGATTGATGAAGCGCTGGCTGTCGGTGATGCCGTGTTCACACAGAAATGCATGAGGTTTATCCGCGGGTTTCAGGAGCAGGGCACGCTGCTTTTTGTCAGCCATGACATTAGTGCGGTGCAGAATCTCTGCAAGGCTGGCATCTGGCTCAAAGACGGCCGTATCGAAAGATACGGCAAGGCGAAAAGTATTTGTGAAGCCTATATTCAATTTACAAATCAGCAGATATACGGAGATGAAGTGCAATTAACAGCGCTTGCATCAGGGTCCGCGAAAGAGGATGGACGCCTACAGGATGCACCCGTTGACGGGGAAGAGCCCCGGGCTATCGACTATGGCGCGGTTGCCTCTGTTCGAAACAACATCAAGTCAGCTAATGGCTGGAAAACCGGCCGGGCGGATGTTGTTTCCGTTTCCCTTTCGTCTATTACCCCCGGTAAGGAAGGAATATTTGAAGGCGGCGAACGTGTACGCATGACGGTGCGCGCCAAGGCTAATGGAGCACTGAAAAACCCGATTCTGGGATTCCTGGTGCGCGACCGTCTGGGACAGAATTTATTTGGAGAAAACACACTGTCTTTTACAAAGCGAGTGCCGACTTCGATTGAGGCAGGCAGGATGTTTGAGGGCGTCTTCGAGTTTCGATTGCCCATGCTTCCCAACGGGCAATATGTTGTTATGGCCTCCGTTGCCGACGGTGATCTTTTCAACAATATACAGCACTATTGGCTGCACGACGCTCTCATCATCAATGTTTCTTCCAGCAAGGTTCGCTATGGTCTCATGGGAATTCCATTCGAACGCATCGAAATGGAGGTTATTGATGACAGGTAAAACGCTTCATCAGTTGTATGCCGAACATACCGGGAAAGTGTCCGACAAGTGGTCACTGTATCTGACAGAATATGATCGCCTGCTTGATGAATACCGCGATGAACCGGTAACCCTGCTGGAAATCGGCATTCAGAATGGCGGCTCCCTGGAGATCTGGTCAAAGTACTTTAGAAATCATCAAGCTCTGGTTGGTTGTGACATTAATCCTGAGTGTGCGAACCTCCGTTATGAGGATCCGCACATCCGTGTTATCGTCGGCGATGCCAGCGCCTCTGACACCCGTGACCGGATTACCGGTCATGCGTCACAGTTTAACATCATCATTGATGACGGTTCTCACCGGTCGAGCGACATGATCAAGGCATTCTGTTTATATTTTCCGCTTTTAGCGTCCGGCGGCACCTACATTGTCGAAGATATTCACTGCAGCTACTGGGAAAGCTTTGAAGGCGGCCTTGACAATCCATTTTCTGCAGTTACGTTTTTCAAACGACTAGCCAACATTCCCAGTTATGAAAACTGGATTATTCCCAAAACCCGGGTAGATAACCTTCGCGGGTTTTTCTGGAAATATGACTGCCGGGTTGATGAAGAGTGCCTTTCGCAGATCCAGTCTGTTGAATTCCTGAATTCGGTATGCGTGGTTCGAAAAGCATCCGCTTCGGTGGAAAGCGGGAATGTGACATATGGTCGTCTGCTTGGGGAATATCGGGGAAAGCCAGTGAGATTGCTGGAAATCGGAACAGAAGATGGCGCTTCGCTGGGAACCTGGTCAACATACTTTAAAAATTATCAAACCATGATTTGTTGTTCTATCAAGCCTGTTTACGCGCGCCTGAATGTTGATGATCCGCGAATTGAAGTGATCGCCGGCGACGCGAAATCGCCTGAGGGTTTCCAACAGATTACCCGTCTCAACCCTCAGTTCGACATCATTTTTAATAACGGATCCCGTGTGTCGGGTGACATGATCAAGACGTTCTCTTTGTATTTTCCTTTGTTGGCGAATGACGGGATATTGATGATCAGAGACATACATTACGCTTACGGGGCAGGTCTTGAAAAAGCATTATTTGATCCTTTTTCTGCGGTTACCTTTTTTGATCGTCTGGTAGATATTCTGAATTATGATCACTGGGGTGTCCCCCAAATGCGCACCGATTTTCTCCACGGGCTTTTTTTGAAATATCAATGTATGATTGATGAAGAAGTGCTTTCGTATCTGCATTCCATAAAATTTATTGATTCGTTATGTGTCATTCGAAAAGCATCAGCGAATGCTTTAGATCGCCGCATCATCGGTGGAGGAGAGGAACATGTCGTGACAGGGATTTCACAATCCCATGAGTCTTCCTTTCTTATAGATCAGACATTTAACCCATGGACAAAACTGGCTTTTGTGCGGGAAGAGCTTACCTGCACAAAACTCATGCTTGATGACGCGCGCGGTCAGCTCAATGATATCTCGTCAACAAAGCCCCACCCGCTGCGGGATGCCAGGCATTGGTTGATCTCGCGGATCGATGAACTGGGAAAAGAAAAATAAATTATTGTGGAAAAAATCGATGTAGCCATTATCGGAGCAGGTGTCATCGGCCTGGCCATCGCCGCACAGTTGGCGAGGTTGGATCTGAATGTCTTCATTCTGGAAAAAAATGATTCGCATGGAGGTGGAATCAGTTCCCGCAACAGTGAGGTCATTCATGCCGGTATTTATTATCCGGAAGGATCGCTGAAGGCGGGGCTTTGCGTCGAAGGCCGCCATTTACTGTACGAAATCGCCGCACAAAAGGGTATTCCCCATCAAAAGACCGGCAAGTTGATCGTGGCAACGAGCCCAGAAGAAAAAGATGAGATTGAAAAGTTGGAGGCAACCGGCCGTCAAAACGGTGTGACGTCTCTTTCTCTGCTCAACAGGCAACAAGTCGCGCAGATGGAGCCTCACATTCAAGCCCAAGCCGCATTGTACTCACCTGACACGGGCATTATCAGTTCTCATCATTTGATGGATCATTTTCTGACGCAGGCACAAAACAACGGGGCCAGACTGGTATGCCGCACATCGGTAACAGGCATCGAAAGAGAATCGAACAACTGGCGGATCTTTGCCCAAAACGATACAGACGCGGACTTTGATTTTCTTTCAGCGATCGTCATCAACGCCTCCGGACTGTACTCCGATATCATTGCCGGCATGATGGGAAGTACATATCATCTTCATTACTGTAAAGGGGATTACTGCGGTATCACCGGAGTGAAAACGGGGTTGGTAAACCGACTGGTTTATCCGGCTCCGGCAAAAAACCATGTTGGACTGGGTGTGCATTTGACTATAGACTTAAATGGACGCTTGAAGCTGGGACCGGATGCAACTTATATTGAACGTGTGGAGGATTACATGGTGGAACCTGAAAAAGCCTCACTTTTTTATGAGCTTGCCCGAAACTATTTCCCCTTTCTGAAACCGGAAAATGTTTATCCTGACATGGCAGGCATTCGCCCGAAACTTCAGGGACCCAATGATCTCGTTGCCGATTTTATTATACGCCAGGATGCTCCCGGATTTGTCAATCTTGTCGGCATTGAATCACCAGGGTTAACAGCATCGCCTGCCATTGCTCGTTTTGTAAAGAGGCTGTTATTTTAGAAACACTACGAAAAGGCTTTTCAAGACTCTAATCATGATGATATGTAACAACAGTTTGATTCCTATAGCTTCGTTTACACCGTTGTCCCTTCAATTCCCGAAGGCGTGGATTGGACACTTGCCATTTGCGGCGTGGGTCATCCGGGATCGGGCTCCAATGATATTTGTTGAGCTTGGCACGCATAGCGGGAATTCCTATTTTTCGTTTTGCCAGTCAGTCCTGGAGTCGGAGATTGCAACAAAATGTTACGCTGTGGATACATGGCAGGGGGATGCGCATGCAGGTCAGTATGACGAGGAAATATTCGCCATAGTTAACGCGCATAACCACGAACGTTATGCCGGTTTTTCAAATTTAATGAGGATGCTTTTTGATGATGCTGTAGCTTATTTTGCGGATCAAACCATCGATCTGTTGCACATTGATGGTTTGCATACCTATGAAGCTGTACGCCATGATTTTGAGACCTGGTTACCGAAACTGGCACCGGGTGCCCTTGTTTTATTTCATGATACGCAGGTTCGTGAATCCGATTTTGGTGTATGGAAATTCTGGGATGAGCTGCAGGAGCGATACCCGGACAGCATTGAATTTACATACTCAAGCGGACTAGGTGTGCTGCAGCTCAACAATGCACCGGATGAAAAGAAATGCGAATGGCTTCACTTGAGCAAAGATGAAACGCAGATATTCAAAGAATATTTTGCCGCGCTCGGGGGCCGTCAGATGGAGCGCTATGAATATGATGACCTGAAAAAGATTCTGGCCCAGCGGGAACAGGTATTGTTGGAGCGTGACAGGCAGATAAATGAATATAGCCGACAGATTGCCGATCGTGAAAGACAGATTGCCGATGATGAAAGGCAGATTGTTGATCGCAACAGGAAGATCGATGAATATAAATGGCAGATTGTTGATCGCAACAGGAAGATCGATGAATATAAATGGCAGATGGACTCTCTTTATCAATCAACGAGCTGGAGGGTCACCCGGCCGCTGCGTTTTATCGGAGATCGGGTAAAAAGAATATGGAAACCTCTTCATCCTCAAACGGGTCAGGCGGAGATGCCCGGCCTTCAATCTGACCTGTATCGAATTGGTAAACTCTTTTATCGTGTGATTCCACCGCGTCATCGAAACAGGCTTCTGCACTGGTCTTACAGAAATGCTCCTTTGATTTTCAGAGGGATGCCACACTATGAAAATTGGAAAAGCAACAGGGTGGGCTCTCTTAACAGCTTTTATCATTTGGGTCGGTTAACAAACCTGAATCTTGTGTACCCGGCAAACGATGCCGGAGGACGTGTTGCTGTCCACCTCCATATTTTCTACCGCGATTTAATTCCGGAATTTGCCACGCATCTGAAGAATATACCGTTTCCTTACGATTTGTTCGTTTCCGTATCCAGTAAAGAAGCGGCCTATATAGCAAAACAACGCTTTGACGGTTTACCCAATTGCCGGGCAGTGAATATCAGGATTGTCGGCAACCGGGGACGTGACGTTGCACCTTTTTTGTGCACCTTTGGTGCAGAACTTGCTGAATATGATTATATTGCCCATCTGCATGGGAAGAAATCGCTTTACAATAATGGTGCGACAGACGGCTGGCGCGAATATCTCTGCAATGCCCTGCTCGGGAGTGAAGACCGTGTCCGCAGGATTTTCACGTTGATGCAGGGTAACAGCCCACGGGGAATCGTCTATCCGCAGAACTTTATAGACCTTCCCTATATGGCAAATACCTGGCTGGCTAACCGCGGGCTTGCCGAAATCTGGTGTTCGAGGCTGGGCATCACGAAGATCCCCCGCGGTTATTTTGATGTTGCAACCGGCTCAATGTTCTGGGCGCGTGGTGACGCGCTTGCACCTCTCTTTCAGGCGGGCATCACGGAGGACGATTTTCCCGAAGAATCAGGCCAGACAGACGGCACGCTGGCGCACTGCATTGAACGTTTGTTTGTGCTCAGTTCGTTGAAGCGGGGAATGCCTCCCGGCATCCTTCGGGACGGGGAGAATCCGAGCTGGTCGGCATGGCGCCTGGACCGTTACATGAGTCGTTCTTACCATTCCGTGTTGAAGCAGATCCGCTATGCTGACAGCAAATTGATCGGATTTGACATTTTTGATACGCTTCTGTGCCGTCCTCTGTTGGATCCCGAATCGATCAAGAAAATTGTAGCCAGACGTGTGACCGGGGAGGCCGGGCGTCTTTACATGGAATATCGGGCCATAGCCGAACGGGACGCGCGGGCGGCAAAAGGTAAGGACGTCAACCTGGAGGAAATTTATGCGTGTCTCGGAAAATGGACCGGTCTGGATACGGAAAATCTGTTGAGATTGAGATCTGAGGAGGAACTTGCCGAACAGGAGAGCCTCGCACCGCGCAAAGAAGCGCTGCGTCTGTTTAGGGATGCTATAGCTGTCGGGAAAAAGGTCGCGCTGATCACAGATATGTTTTTGCCCCGCCCTGTCGTTGAAAAGATTCTTCATGAACATGGCATTGAAGGGTGGAATGGATTATTCCTGTCAAATGAGGTTGGGTTGCGTAAAGATACGGATGGCAGCCTGTATAAACATGTGCTTGATCATTACGGCATTGAGCCTTCCCAGCTGATGATGATCGGAGACAATGAACGTTCAGATATGCAGATTCCCGCCGATATGGGTGCGTCATTTATTCATCTGATCAGGCCTGTGGAATTGGCGCGCAGCCTTCCCAGATTTTCGGAACTTGTTGCCGATCATGAAGAAAGCAGCAACATCGATGAAGAGTTGACCCTTGGTCTGGTTGTGCGCAGGAATTTTGATCCTGTTGGTTTTCCCGGATATGATCCTGCATCACTGGTGCCGGTAACGCCCTATAATCTGGGATACAGTCTTGTCGGTCCCCTGCTGGTGAGTTTTTCGCAGTGGCTTGTACAACATGCAGGGAATGATGGTGTAAAAAGGCTTTATTTCCTGTCGAGAGAGGGGAAGCTTATCCGGCAGGTGTACGATAAATGGGCAGAAGGCGATGACGATGTCCCCGCTTCCGAATATCTCGTGATATCGAGACGGACGGCAGGTGTTGCGGCGATCGAAAATTTTGAGGATATCCTGGACATTGCCCGTATGATTTATTTTCCCAATACACTGGAGCATTTTCTGTTCACCCGCTTCGGCCTTCGCCTTGATGATGATCGCTGGAAAGCCATCCGTAGCACTCTAGGATGGAAGCGGGAGTCTGAGATGAGGGTAGACGACCGCCAGATCAAGCACTTGGTCCCCTTGTTTCAGATGCTTCAGCCGGAGATTGTCGCCCAAGTCCGCCGAGAGCGCGCAGGGCTCCTGCAGTATTTGAACGACATGGGGTTGACCTTTAATGAAAAATGTGCGGTTGTGGATGTCGGCTACGGAGGGTCTGTTCAGGGATATTTGAACGCGTTATTAAAAAGAAAAATTGATGGTTATTATATGATGACAGATGAACGGGCGCAACTACGATCGGAGACTTACGGTGTTTTCATTCGCGGGTGTTTTCTTGAAAATATCAGGCAATCATCCAATGCGCCGTTGATGTATAGACATAGTTTTGAACTGGAAAAGCTGTTAAGCAGCAATGAACCGCAGGTTGAATTTTATCAAACGGATGAGTCGGGACATGTCCGGGGCTGCTATGCTGATATCCATCCTGACGAAATGGCTTGCCGTGCCGTGAGACAGTCTTTACAGGAAGGCGTGATAGATTACACAGCTGACGCCCGGCAGGTCCGCCGGAAATTGCTGCCGGATTTTCAACCATCATGCAGAACGGCGCAGATGCTGATGGACGCTTTTTTGGGAAAGATGTCCACCCGCGAAAAAGAGTTTTTGTCATCGATCATTTTGGATGATCATTACTGCGGCCGGGGGCTGGTAAAGACCTGATGAGGTTTTGCAAATGAATTCAACTGTGATTGCCGTGATCGTTATATATCAACCCGATGTTTTCGTTTTGGAACGCCTGCTCAACGCTCTGGTCGGACAAGTTGATTCGGCTGTGATTGTGGACAATGGTTCTTCAATTGAGACCAGGTTGAGCCCGGAGCGTTACTTGCCGCTGAAAGTAACCGCCATCCGTATGAACGAAAACATGGGCATTGCTTTTGCGCAGAACAGGGGCATCGAATTTGCCCGCGAGATGCAGGCCGGGTTTGTCTTATTGATGGATCAGGACAGCATTCCGGAGCTGGGTATCCCCGATATGTAGATTCCCGCCATGAGAATCCGCCTCCATTTATCCGGATTAGCGGATTGAGGCTTGAGCGCCTTTCATGTTCTACACCGGATGCCGTAGTGCCGGTGGATTACCTGATTTCATCCGGCTGTCTTATTCCCATGGCCGTGCTGGATCACGTGGGGGGAATGCGTGAAGATTTCTTTATCGATTTTGTGGACATTGAGTGGGGATTACGGGCCCGCAACTTCGGCTATCAGTGCTATGGTGTATGCAACGCGGGCATGTCCCATCGCCTTGGATACGAGCCGATAAAATTATTCAGCATGAAATTTCCTTTGCATAGTCCCTTGAGGCATTACTATCATTTCCGCAACGCCGTACTTCTCACAAAAGAACGCTGGACGCCCGGTAATTGGAAACTGGCCAACGGTTGGCGTATGTGTATGAAATATTTTTTTTATTCTTTATTTGCCAAGCCGCGTGCTGAGCACTGGCGGATGATGACGCTGGGAATCTGGCACGGCCTGCTGGGCAGGACAGGTCAATATCGTGAGGCTTAAACATTGATTTCCGTTGTTGTGGTTAATTACAATTCCGGCTCGTTTCTTAAGGATTGCATACAGAGTGTCTTACATCAGGTTGATGAAGCGCTGGTGATTGATAATGCTTCCACGGATAACAGCCTGGAGCAGTTGATCTCCTGTTTTAAAAGCGAAGCTCGGTTGATCCTTGTTCGCAATTTGGTAAATAAGGGGTTTGCTTCTGCCTGCAATCAGGGTGTCCGGCAGGCAAAGGGAGATCGGATTTTATTTCTAAATCCCGATTGCCTCCTGGAGTCTAACGCGGTTTCTGAAATGTTAAACGTTCTGGAGTCGGATGACACTGTGGGCACTGTGGGTGGTTTGCTCCTCAATTCTGATGGAACGGAGCAGGGTGGTGGACGACGATCCGTGCCGACTCCCTGGAGATCCTTTGTCCGCGCATTCGGTCTGCGTCGTTTTTACGATCGGTGGCCGAGGCTTTTTGATGACTATGATTTACGTCATCTTCCCTTACCGACAGGTCCCGAAACAGTGGAAGCGATTTCCGGTGCCTGCATGATGGTAAAACGTGAAGCCATTGACGACATTGGATTATGGGATGAAGCCTATTTCTTGCATTGTGAGGATCTGGACTTGTGCATGCGGTTTCGCAAGAAGGGACGGAAAGTAATGTTTGTACCTTCGGCTCGTGTGTTTCATGCCTTCCGCGCGTGCAGCCAAAACCGTCCGTTTTTTGTGGAGTGGCACAAACATAAGGGAATGATCCGTTTCTACGGAAAGTTTTTTCATCATCAGTACCCCGGCATTTTATTCTGGATGGTCCGCGCTGGTGTATGGCTCAGGTTCGGTGCAGTTGTTGGCTATCACAGTATAAATCATTTAAAGCAGTGGTTGAGGCATGACCGTCCAATAAAGATGAACCAAAGCGGGATTTACTTAAAGAAGTAGTGAGAATGTGAAACAACAAACAATGCAATTGATTAAGGCGCTTCTGAAGCAATGGGAATATGTTGTTTTACCCAAAAGTGAATGGGATTTTTTAAATTATGAAAAGGATCGGTGGCATGATCGCCGCCGCCACATTGTTCAGCATCCGCCAGTTCATGGTCAACTCGATATTCGTCTTGCACAGACACAGGCCCGTCCCGGGGAGCAACACATCGAGATTGCTCGGCGCCTGATTCTTGCTTTTGATGCGGCATCGAAAGATGAGGCGGACGAGTCTATTGCAAGAACGGGGGATGATCTCTGGACTGTGATCCAGAGGGGGGAACTGTCACCGTTCTGGAGTGTCATGGAACGAAAAGATCCCGTGGCGCTTTCCGACTTCCTTCAGCATTTCGGAGAGAATGGCACGGGCTTTGGCGGATTGACATTTCATCAGGATGGCTACAACCAACTCAAGGATGAATCGCACATTGCCCTTTCCTATTTTGATAAAGCGGTATCGCTCGCGGAGGCCATGGGCTGCCTCCCTTGTGAGAATCCGGAACAGGGACGATGGGGTGAAAATCTTTATATGAACGCCGATAAAATTTTTAATGTTGTCGAACAGGAATTCGGTGCCACGATCACTCCTCCTCAACACACAACTGGTGTCTTTGGCATTCAAACATCCAGGGGTGTCTTTCACTATCGGCATCTGATGGCCATTTATGCGGCATGGAGGATACGGGAAATGCTTTCTTCTGCCTCGGATGCCGTCTGTGAGTATGGAGGAGGCCTCGGGGCTATTCCGTATTTTCTTCGCATGGCGGGTATCTGTGACTATACGATATATGATCTTCCGATTGCGAATGTTTTTGCAGGACATTTTCTCATGAATAGCCTGTCTCCGGAAGATGTGGTTTTATATGGCGAAAAAGCCGGTGCGGATAAGATCAAAGTGCTCCCGTACTGGGAATGCCGAAATGCTCCGGATAAGTATTTTAGCGTTGCCGTCAACCAGGATTCATTCCCGGAAATTGACGAAGGAATGGTTCGCGCCTATCTAGAGGTAATTCAGAGAACGACCCGCAATGTTTTCCTCAGTATCAACCAGGAGGGTGAAGCGCCTATTCCGTGTGGTGGACGTAATCTGAATATTTCCCGGCTTATGAAATCATTTCCATCATTCCGACGCCTGCATAGGTCCCGGCATTGGGTACGCGAAGGTTACGTGGAGGAGGTTTACGGTATCCGCGGGGGCAACGATATGCAAAAAATAAAATTGGTTGAGAGGAGTTTCGTATAACGTATACTATGATTACAGCACAACATCCGATCATATTCAACACACCCAGAAGAATGATAGAAGTATCTTCCTGGATCACTCATGTCCCATTTGCTTTTTTCCTTATCAGCATCCTGAAGCCGAAAGTTGTGGTGGAGTTGGGTGTTTTCAGTGGGCAGTCCTATTGCGCATTTTGCCAGGCCGTGAAAACATTGAAACTTGAGACCCGTTGCTATGGAATTGATACATGGAAAGGTGACACTCAGCTTGGCTCATACGGTGAAGAAGTTTTTGAAGAACTCGAAAATTACAACCGGAGAGAATATGCTGATTTTTCGCGTTTGTTACGAATGACTTTTGATGATGCACGGTCTCATTTTGAAGACGGCAGTATTGACCTGCTGCATATTGACGGTTTCCATACTTATGGGGGGGTCAAAAACGACTTTGAACACTGGCTTCCCAAAATGTCTCCGCGAGGGGTCGTGCTTTTTCATGACACGTTTATTAAAGATCTTGATTTCGGTGTGTGGAAGTTGTGGGAAGAAGTCTCTGCAAAATATCCCGGATTTGAGTTTGTGCACGGGTATGGTCTGGGGGTGGTCGCGGTTGGCAAAGAAGTCGGCGGTGATTTTCTCGAATTTTTGCGTGAAGCCAAAACGAACAGATTTATCAGTAAGCTTTTTGCCGCTCTGGGGCAGCTTGCTTTTATGGAGGCCCGGATCGACTCAATGAATGGTGTTTGCGCACGGTTAAATGACGATTATGTTAGCTTGAAAGATGACTATGACAACTATAAAGCCATGATTGCCAATTCGCCGGAATGGCGTTTCGGCTCAAAAGCTTACAGGATCATTAAAACGGTTGCTCCGGACAGTTCCCTCAGGAGAAAGACGATGGGGCATCTGGCCGGAATATCTTCAGCGGCGGTCAAAAAACTCAGCGGTGTGTCGCCTGCTCCTGTAAAACCCCAAGCTCCAACTTCCGATGTTCCCCGGGTTTACGATGAAGATACACTCCGATCCATCGAAGCGATGTCTCTTCCTGCCTTGAACGATGGCAAAAGAAAGTGCGCTATTTTTGTTATGGTTAAAAATGAGGATGTTTTTCTGCCAATCTGGCTCAAATACTACGGCCGTTACATTGACGGAAATGACATTTACGTTTTCGATCATCGGACTATTGACGGTAGTGTGGACCGATGCAGGAAGGAATATACCTTCAATGTCATCCGTCTGGATTATCCGCTGAGCTTTGACCATCTCTGGTTTAAATTTGTTGCTGACACGGTACAGAAAAAACTTTTACGGCATTACGAGTATGTCATCTTTACAGATATTGATGAAATCATCCTGCCCGACATCAATAAGTACAGGGGATTGGATGAATATATTCAAAAACTGGACAGCAATTATGTGCGATGCATAGGTTATGACCTGATTCATCTTCCATATAAGGGCGAGCCGTCTTACAATATGGCCCAGACTGTTTTGTCTCAAAGAAAGTTCTGGTACCATACCCATTGGTACAATAAAACACTTATTTCCCGCCGACCGCTAAACTGGGAAATCGGATTTCACGAGGTCCGCGATCTGAATGTGGCGGTGGATCACGATTTGATGCTGATTCACCTTCACAAACTGGATTTTGACATGTGCTGGAGAACATGCTTCGAGCGGGCGCGCTTGAAGTGGCCGCATGAGGATGTCATCAACAACAGGGGGTGGCAAAACAGAATAACGGACATTGATCGATTCCGGGATTATTATGAGGGATGGCCCGACGGTTTTCAGATCGAGGGAATTCCTGAATATTTGAGACAAAGCAACGCTTTTTAACCATGCTGCATGGTGCAAAAATAGCAGGAGAGGTATGAATGAAAATAATATCTGTAACAAATTATGATCTTCCCGACATCAAGATTATCCGTTTTGCCCGGTTTTGTGATCAGCGCGGTTTTTTTACGGAATCGTTCCGCAAAAGCGATTTTTTTGGTCACCTGGAGATGGAATTTATGAAGGGGCTTGATTTTGTCCAGGTGAGCGACAGCTTTTCCCGGCCCCTGACAATGCGGGGAATGCATTTTCAGTGGAATCCCTACATGGGGAAGCTGGTGCGGACGATACGCGGCCGCATGGTGGACCTGATGCTGGACATCCGCAAAGGTTCACCGACGGTCGGGAAGGCGACGATGTATGATATGCCGGCAGGGCTGAACAAAGATTACAGTGAATGGCTGTGGCTTCCCCCCGGCTTTGCGCACGGCAATTTCTTTACCGAGGAAAGCCAGATTGAATATTTTTGTACAGGCGAATACAGCCAGGGATGCGAGGGCTGCATCTCGCCGCTGGCAAAAGACATAGACTGGTCCCTGTCGGACAACGATTTGAAAAAGGAATTTGATTCCATTGCCTCTAAAACGATCCTGATGACCGATAAAGACAGAAACGGTTTTTCAATGGACCAGTGGTTAAAAGACGATCGTTCAAACAATTTTATTTACGGGAAATGCTAAGGATGGGAGGCATGATCGATCAAAAGAAAATTCTGTTTACAGGCGGAAGCGGCCTGCTGGGATCTGAATTTAAAAAAATTCTGCCGGACATACAGTATCCGAGTAAGTCGGAATTTGATGTAACCGATCTTGAGCAAATGGATCAATATATCGGCAAAGGCGACTTTTCAATTATTATCCACGCCGCCGCTTTTACGTCTCCCCCCAGAATCGACCAGGACCCGCTTCGGGCCATCGATGTCAATATTATCGGGACGGCAAATATTGTTAAACTATGCATGAAGTATGAACTGAAACTGATCTATCTTTGCACGGATTACGTTTTTAAGGGGGACTGCGGAAACTACAGGGAAGACGATCCGGTATTCCCAGTCAACAAGTATGCCTGGTCAAAGCTTGGCGGTGAATGCGCGGTCCGTCTGTATGATCATTCGATTATCATCCGGACAACATTTGGTCCCAATGTCTTTCCCTTTGAAAAGGCGTTTGTCGATCAGTGGACCAGCAGGGAATGCGTATCAACCATGGCCCGAATGATTGCCATCCTGATCGATTCAGATTTTAAAGGGACCGTTCATGTCGGCGGGAAAAGAAAATCCGTGTATGAGTATGCAAAGAGTCTGAACCCGGAAAAAGAAATAAAAGAATTATCGATTAATGAAATTACGTTTAAGGTTCCGGCGGACACGTCCATGACGTGTGAATTATACAACAGTCTGGTCAATAAGAGATAAAAAGACCAAATATATTATCGTTAAGGAGTGAAATAGCATGAAAATCTTGTTAGCAGGCGGAGCCGGATACATCGGGTCGGTTCTGGCGCCTGCTTTAATCGATCACGGCTATGATGTCGAAGTCATTGATGCGCTCTGGTTTGGTTGTCATCTTCCGAAGGAAGTAAAGGTTATTGATAAGGAACTATTTGAATGCAAGAAAGAAGATTTCGACGGGTATGACCAGGTGATATTTCTGGCAGGTCTTTCCAATGATCCCATGGCGGAATTTAATCCGGCTAAAAATTTTGTGGACAACGGCGCTCTTCCCTCATACCTGGCATACAAGGCCAAAAAAGCCGGTGTGAAACGTTTTATTTACGCGTCGTCTTGTTCCGTTTACGGTTATACCGTTGATCGGCTTTATGACGAAGAGTCGCCGACAGTCAGTAATTATCCTTATGGTATATCCAAACTGCAGGGAGAGCGGGGTGTTCTGCAGATGCAGGATGAAAAATTTTCTGTCATTGCCGTTCGACAGGGAACGATATCCGGTTTCAGTCCGCGAATGAGGTTTGACCTAATTGTCAACACCATGTTTAAAACTGCTGTCGTTGAGAAAAAAATTATCGTCAGCAATCCTTCCATTTGGCGTCCTGTTTATGATATCCGTGACTCAGCAAATGCATTTGTGCGGGCGGTGCAGGCCAACTATTCCATTAACGGCGTCTTCAACGCCACGTCTGACAATTATACCGTGGGGCAGGTAGCCGATCTTGTGAAATATGAGGTTGAGAAAAAGACCGGCGATAAAATCAGATTGGATATCAAGAATATTCAGGATTTTAGGAATTACAAAGTAAGTATCAACAAGGCAAAAACCTATCTTGGTTTTCAGCCGCTTTATACCATCAAAGATATTATCGATGATCTGTTTGACCATATTGACAGCTATGGGGATTTTGAAAAAGACGAGTTTTATAATATACGAACGTTTAAAAAACTTCAGTTTTAAAAGTAACTGGGGATAACGTCATTCACTCCATAAATTTCAGTTCTAAAAGCCATTCCACGGAAATTGATTCGTTAAGGGCTGTGGCGGCGCTTCTCGTGTTTTCTTATCATGCAGTCACCGTGATGATCAAGACGGCTCCAGCCTTTCCCGATACTATGGCCGGTTTTTTTGTCAGCTTTTTTTTTGCAGGCTTCACGGGAGTGACACTTTTCTTCGTGATCAGCAGCTTTCTTCTTACGATCCCTTTTTGCCTGAACCCGAATGCCGGCAGAACCCGTTTTTTCAAAAAAAGATTATTACGCATCCTCCCGTTGTATTTTGTGATTGTTGCCATAGCGGGACTGGTTACAAAAACAGCAATAAATAATCCGACAGAAGTCATTCGTTCATTTTTGTTTTTCTTTGATGCCTGGAGTTTATTTCCTTTCAGCGTTCCCTGGTGGAGTCTTCGAACAGAGATGGAATTCTACATTCTCGTTGGTCTTCTTTTGCCTCTTATTCACTTTCGTAGAGGAATCGCTGTTGTCCTTCTATCTCTTGCTCTGATATTATTGGGGCGATATATTATTTTGTCACAAACACACTTGCTTTTTTCAAATACTTTTTTATTTGAATTATTATTCCAATCCGCCATTGCTTTTGCGCCGACTTTTTTAATCGGAATCACCGCTTCCGTTGTTTATGTCCGGTATGGTATGTCCATAAAGAATTTTGTGATGAAGAGCCGAATATTGAACAGTATTGGAGCTGACTTGATTTTTTTTCTTCTTCTGGCTTTGCTGGCCGTGGTTCTCAGCAGGGTGGCAGCAATGGATCCGGTTGCGGCTCAAATATCCTGGCCGCAGCACTACACTTATGAAGCCCTGCTCTGGAGCCTGGTGTTGCTATCTGTAATCCTGCTTCCGCTCAGAATCAAGTCACTGATATCCAATAAGTATCTGGCGCGTTTCGGTGAAACAACCTATTCATTCTACCTGATTCATCTTCCCCTTATGTATTATGTGAATGTGAATATTCTTCCTGTACAAAGCGGTTTTACGTCATTATACTGGGGGAAAGTGATTCTTATTCTGGTTTTAGCACTAATATTATCTTTTCTTTCCTACCGTTTCATTGAAAAACCATTTTTGAGAATAAAAGACAGTTTCTGATCGATCCATTCTGTTTTTACTTTTTAATATCACACGCGGAAACCATCAGAGAAGAAATTCGCCAGCTCTTCTTCGCCAGATTATCTTACGCAACACTGCAGTCATTTTCAATAAAATATACTCTTCTGCTTTCGACTGTATTGTTAGGGTATCCTATGGCGAACACGGCTGTCTTGCCCGGAAAGTCAGTGCTTGAAGGGTAAAAAACCGAAAAATGATTTCTTTATGGCATTATCGATAAAATGGAAGATGCCGTCAGACGGGGCTTGATGGTTTTTTCGATTTCAGCAAAATGGTGAAATTGATCTCAAATTAATTTTCATTGAAAGAATACAATGGAAAAAACAATAAACACAGACGGGCAACACCAAAACAGAATATCGGCACTGGACGGACTTAGGGGAATAGCTTCAATCGTCATAGTCGCCTTCCATGTTTACGGATTTGGTTTTTTTGTTTTATATAACAAATTGTTATTTATACAGAAATATTTCGCGTTCGGCGTCACAATGTTTCTGATCATAAGTGCTTTTTCATTGGCTTTAAACTATCATGATAAAATTCAATCTGCAGCCTCAATAATGGATTATTATATAAACAGATATGCGAGAATTACACCTCTATTTATTTTCATGACAATAGTCTGGATTTTAATAAATAATTTAGATTTCAAGACGAGAGTGGACCTCAATGAAATAGTTGTTAATGTTTTTTACCTATATAATTTCATTCCCGATAAATTTGGTGGTATTATCCGGGCAAGTTGGCCAATTGGAGTTTTATTCATTTTTTATTTGCTTTTTCCATTTATAATTAATTTTAACAAAAGTATTAAATCTGCCATTATCATGCAGTGTGTTTTTATTATTATTGGATTATCAATGTATTCTTTTTTCAAGAATCAATATTATCCGCCTAACTATGCTTATGTGAGCTTTTTCTCACAATTGCCAATTTTTGGATTTGGAATATTATCCTATTATTTTCTTAAAGCATTCAACATAAGGACGGTGGGGAGAATGTTTATATCTGCTGTCGGTTTAATAGGTTTCTTCCTGGTTTTTTATGTTCTTTCAAGATTTTTTTCATATGAAGACAAAATATTCTATGAAAAAAACAACATTGCCATTTTATATTATTACATCATGGGCTTCTTTATGGCTTTCTTCATTTATTCACAATGCTTATACAGTACACCTGTCATCGATAATGCAATTACCAGGTTTTACGGGAAAATCAGCTATAGTCTTTACCTGCTGCATCCGTTAGTGATTTACAAAATAACCCCTTTATACACGTATTTCCAATCGATTGGCGGTATGTCCAAAGAATTATCGTACTTCATATGTTTTCTTGTAACACTAATAATAGTTACGCCTCTTGCCTACTTATTGCATAAAATATTTGAAGAGCGTGCCAGTTTTATTATGAAAACGTCATTGAAGCGTGTATTTCAAATATGATAAATGTAATTCAGAATATTGCAATATCGCCGGCGATTTCGCTTATTTATCATCAGTGATTCGTATCTTTTTTAGGTCACACGCAGAAAGCATAAGCGACGAGATCCGCCAATTCTTCTTTGCCAGATTATCTTGAGCAACTCGGCAGTCCTTTTCAATAAAATACACCCTTCGGCCTTCAGTTGTATTGTTAGGGTATCCGATGGCGAACACGGCTGCCTTACCCGGAAAATCGGTGCTTGAGGGCAAGAAGATAGAAAAGTGATTTTTCATGGTATTATCTATAAAAACGGAAGAGCCCGTCGGATAAGCTCTAAGTGTTTTTTCAATATCGGCAATAGTCTCATAATATAATTTTCTTTCATTTACTGATGCTGCAGCCATCACGTCAATAATTTTCGCAAGATTAATACTGGGATAAATAGAAATGGCAATTATAATGAAAACAAATGGAACTGTTACTTTTGCGATTTTTGGGTAAATATCATCCAGTTCGTCTGCCATCAATGATAGTATTAAAGTAACCAATAGGAATATAAAATAATAATATCGAAATGTCATTGATGCAACGTTTATGGGAAAACCAAAAGATTGATATAAAGTAGCCCTTCCGTATGCGTGTAATCCTATTAGTCCTAGAAATAATATACTTAAAACAGCATAATGCCTCTTGTACTCTTTTGAACGGGAAAACATAACAATAAATAATATTACAACAGGGATCGATATGAAAAAGGCAATGAGCGGGTATTGTGGTGTCCCAGAAGGATTATAAGTTAAAACAAGTATGGGGAAAGCAACCATGCAATAAATGCCATAGGCACACATCCTGATAAACATTTCCAGAATAATTTTGTAATTATTCAAAGCAACACTCAGCGCAACAGGTGTAGAATTATAAACCTCTCCACTAAAATAATAATAAATGGAGTCTTTGAAAAAAAACAATAATAGAATTACTACAATAATCGGAAGCATTGATGCGGCAGTTTTCCATTTCTTACCATTTTCCCAGAGAATCATTATGATTATTATAGGAGATAAGCATGCAATTGCCAGCCCGGTACCGTAAGAAGTTGCCATTATGATAATATAAATAGACCAGCGAATTGTTGTGATTGTAGATAATGAAATCTTATCCTTTTCAATCCTGATAAGATCATATAAGAATAATAGAAACAAAAAACCTGTAAGATTCTGACCATATGCAGGGAAGTATGCCAATGACGCATAGTTACCGGGATGGATTGCCCAAATCATCGTTCCTGCAGCTGCTAATAATGGTTTTCCTGTTAAAAGATGAATTATTTTATACAGAATGTATGTACTGCCTACATGTGTAAGCAAAACTATTGAAAAATAGACAACGGAATTCACACCAAACAGTTTAAATAAACAATAGTATATCAATTGTCTGAAGGGGAAAAACTGGTTGCCGTATGGTAAAAAAATAAATTCAAGAGGATTCCAATTGGCAATCTGATAGAAATGTAGAAAGTCATCCCTCCAGAAAAAAGTAAAAAGGAGTTGATAATTTACAGTAAGCACAACCGCTAGCGCAACAATAAGAATCAATTGCTGCGAATGCTCTCGAAACCAGAGATAACTTTTAGAATTTGATATCTGTAACAGAAATGCCATATAAGGCCTCCAAGATTATTATTGGCTCATAGGCAGATGTGGATTCGTAAAATTTTGTATACTTCCTTTTCACATTGCACAACGGAAGATAACAAAATATTACCATATGTCAATCTTCAAATTTCATTGACAATTCAGCAGATTCCCCATAATGGAGCACCGTCATCAAGTTGATTTGTATTGATGTATGAAGGAACATGGAATGTCAGAAGAACAGCCGCCTAAAATTGCCGTTCAGATTCCTGCGTGGAATCAGGCAGTGGAACTCGTTGATTGTCTGAACAGTCTTAAGGAAGTCCAATACAGCAATCTGGAAGTCATTGTCGTCAATAATGGCGAAGACAATACATCGGAAATTGTCAGGGGGGATTTTCAATGGGTAACGCTGATTGAAGAAGGTGTTGATCTCGGTTTCTGCAGGGCGAATAATATCGGATTTCGTTATTGTCTTAATAATAATGTTGATTATATTCTTTTGCTCAACGGTGACACAAAGGTTTTTCCCGATACGATTTCAACCCTTCTTGAAGTTATGCAGGGTGATCCGTCCATAGCCATAGCCGGGGCTAAAAATCTTTTAATGGAAAATCCCTGTTATACGTGGGGAAAATACGGTGAGGTGAAATGGGGGCCGATGCTGGTTACGACGGCAGGCAGATACGAACCGGATGCGCAACAGAAGAGACCTCCCATGGATGTGGACTGGGTCATCTGCAACGGTTGTATGATTCGGACTACAGTACTTCAAGAAATAGGTCTTTTTGACGAAGACTATTTTATGGCTGATGAAGATGTCGAATGGTCCTACCGAGCAAAATCAAAAGGATACCGCACGGTATATGTGGATGAGGCGGCAATCCTGCACAAGGGTAGCTCCAGCGTCAATCTGGAAAACAAGAAAAAAGTGTTTTCCTATGGTTATTTTCTCGGCAGAAATCCTTTCTTGTTTGCAAAAAAATACGGGAAAAAACATCAGATCGCAAAGCTTTATTTCAATGTCGGGTTCGGGATTGTTGTCCGGGTCCTTTATTATTTATACCTGAATACTAAAAATATGCTCAAAGATGTCTACAGAGCCAACCGTCATATTATTGGTTCTTACTTCCGTTCTATCTATCCAACGCTGAAATCGCAGGAAGTCTTCATCAAGGGAGTAAAAGACGGAATGAAAGGGACTATTTCACCGGAATATATGTACATCGAAATTCCGCAGCCTCCTTCTGCACCACAACCAAAGACTACGGAGATTCCATTGCGAACCTTTCCCCAGGGAAGAAAAGTCAAATTTCTCCGTTGGCTCGGTTTGTGATAAACAAACAAGTTCACCAGACAGCTGCATTAAGGCGCAGCTAGGGTCACCTGTTGCGATAAAACGATTCTTCTGAGCGAGACTCAATCAGTCTTTATCCCCGTCGGTGAACATTAAACGTCGCACCTCTCTGTTTAATACGGACCGCATCGACCATCTTTATCAGGATCCGCATACGGGGGATCACCGGTTCATCCTTCATCACGGAGATCTTACCGATTCGTCGAGCCTGATCCGGATTATTCAGCAGATCAAACCCACAGAAATATACAATCTGGCTGCCCAGTCTCACGTTGCTGTGTCTTTTGAAGTTCCGGAGTACACGGCCAATTCCGATGCGATAGGCACTTTGCGCATTCTGGAAGCCATCCGTATGCTGGGGATGGAGAAGACCGCCCGGTTTTATCAGGCATCCACATCTGAGCTTTTTGGCAAGGTACAGGAAACTCCCCAAAAGGAAACAACGCCGTTTTATCCCAGAAGCCCCTATGCCGTGGCCAAGCTGTATGCTTACTGGATTACGGTGAACTATCGCGAAGCTTACGGTCTTTATGCCTGCAACGGCATTCTCTTTAACCATGAATCCCCCGTTCGTGGTGAAACATTCGTTACCCGCAAGATTACGCGTGCTCTGGCCCATATCAAACTGGGCCTTCAAGATACTCTTTATCTGGGTAACCTCGACGCAAAGCGGGACTGGGGCCACGCCCGGGATTATGTGGAGATGCAGTGGCTGATGTTGCAGCAGGATACACCCGACGACTTTGTTATTGCAACAGGCGTTCAGTATAGCGTCCGCGATTTCATTAATGCCGCTGGACAACGTGAAAAAGCTGATGGTCCAGGTTGACCCCCGTTATTTTCGGCCGACGGAAGTCGAAACCCTTTTGGGTGATCCGACAAAAGCGAAGGAAAAGCTGGGTTGGACGCCCAGGATTGGCTTTAAAGAACTTGTGTCGGAAATGGTCCGGGCGGACCTTCTCTTTGCAGAACGTGATGAGCTGATAAAAAAACATGGCTATACGATTTATAATCGAAATGAGTAAATAGGGGACGGAACTGGAGAAAAAAATGTCATGAAAAAATTTTTAATAACCGGTTTTTCCGGATTTGTCAGTCGTTACTTTATGGAATATCTTGAAAACAATGAAATACGCGCCTTTATCAAAGGGATTGATGTTCATCATCCGGATATCAATTCGGATGCGTTCAAGCACGTTAAATATGATTTTGAGAGAATTGATCTTCTCGACAAAGGAAAAGTAGAGAATATTATTTTTGAATTCCAGCCGGATTATGTTTTGCATCTTGTCTCTTTCAGCAGTGTAGCGTTCAGTTGGAAAGAACCGAACATCAGCTTTCAAAACAATACCAATATCTTTCTGAATTTAGCAATGTCGAACAAAACGATTTGCCCTTGACCGAAGATCATCCCTTAAAGCCGGTCAGTCCTTATGCCGCAGCCCGGGTCTCCCAGGAATTGCTCTCCAGCATTTATGCCCATGGCTATGGTTTGGACATTGTGATGACCAGATCGTTTAATCACATTGGTCCATTCCAGAAAGACGTTTTTGTGCTGCCATCGTTTGTCAAGCAAATTGTGGAAATGAAGTACAACGGTACCTGTACCAATAAATTGATGATGGGTGACGCGTTTATTGATAATTCTTTTTTACATTACATGCTTGTCATTTTATTAATGTACCGTACAAATCTATTTTTCATATTATTCAGACGTATGAACCCTGAAATAGATGCCGGTTTATTATCAATGATACTTATATCAAGACGGGAATCCTTGTTTGGAGAGGCTTTCCGGGCTTTTGATGCGATTATGTGCTAACGGAAGCAGGTTGATTCGGGGTAATGTCCCGCAGGGCCACTTGAAAATCCCTCACTACAAGATCGGCAGAATGGGGATTAATTTAGTTGTTCAAAGCTCTCGAATGGTAACAGGACTTTTGCATGGGCAAAAAGATAGTTGGTGTTTTTGGCGCAACAAGCTTGGTTGGACAATGTCTGCTGTCGTTGCTGAAAAAAAACGGATGGAAGGTCAGGGCGTTTTCCCGCCATAAAACAAACAACACTGATCTGGACATCCAGTGGGTCCAGATTCCACAATCTCCTGATGATCTCCATGCCCCGGCAGAGGAAATTGTTCATATTGATTTCTGGATTTGCCTCGCATCCATCTGGGTGTTGCCGGACTACTTTCCGATGATGGAAAGACATGGCGCGATGCGGATTGTCGCGCTGTCTTCAACCAGCATTTTTACCAAAAGCCGGTCAACTTCCGCTGAAGAAAAATCAACATCTCTGAAATTGTCCAGTGCGGAAACCCGCCTTGAGCAATGGTCGTCAAACAAAGGTGTTGAATGGATTGTCCTGAGGCCGACCTTAATTTACGGACGGGGAATGGATAAAAATATTTCAGAAATCGTACGGATGATCCGCCGCCTTGGTTTCTTCCCTCTTCTGGGGCAAGGCAATGGACTTCGACAGCCCGTTCATGCCGAAGATGTCGCGCTGGCCTGTCTGTCCGCTCTGGAAAAAACAGACATTGTGAATCGGGCATATAATCTTTCAGGCGGTGAGACACTCCGTTACCGGGAGATGATCAACCGACTGTTTACGGCCCTTGGCCGTCGTCCAAGGCTGATTCATGTGCCTCTTGGTTTCTTTAGTCTGGCGGTTGCGATGCTTCGCTTGTTTCCCCGCTATCGTCATTTGACATCGCAAATGGCCGAGCGGATGAATACGGATCTGGTGTTTGATTATGCCGATGCGGCGCGGGACTTGAATTTTCAACCCCGAAAATTTCAACCGAATTCAAAAGATTTGCCGATATAAGGAGCATTCATGCAACTGCCCGTTTTCAAAATGTTGTCCATCGTTGTACCTGTATATAATGAGGAAAACTACCTTGAAGAAGTGCTTCGCAGGGTTATTGAACAGCCCCTTCCCTGCGGACTCGATCGGGAATTGATTCTGGTGAATGATGCCTCGCAGGACAATACCTGGAGCGTCATGAAATCCATGCCGGTAAAATTTCCTCAAATACGGTTTCAGCTGATCAATAAAACAGTCAATGAAGGCAAAGGAGCGGCCCTTCGCGACGGTTTTACGAAGGTTAAGGGAGATATTGTTATCATTCAGGATGCAGATCAAGAATATGATCCCGCTGATTACCTAAAGCTGCTGCAGCCCATTCTGGACGGCAAAGCCGATGTCGTTTTCGGCAGCCGTTTTATCGGTGAACCGCACCGGGTGATGTATTTTTGGCATCAGTTAGCCAACAACATCCTCACAACGCTTTCCAACATGCTGACGAATCTTAATTTGACGGATATGGAAGTATGTTATAAAGTATTTAAACGTGAAGTGATCGATCAGATTATAATTAAAAGTCCGCGGTTTGGGGTTGAACCGGAGATAACCGCCAAAGTCGCCCGCCTCCGCTTAAACGGTAAACGGGTGCGGGTTTATGAAACCGGCATTTCCTACGCCGGACGCACTTATGAAGAAGGCAAAAAGATCGGCTGGAAGGATGCCGTGTCAGCCATTTTCCAGATTATACGCTTTCGGTTAATGGACTAAACATTTTTATTATAGAATTCATTAGTACTCCCTCGATCTAATAAATAAGAGGGACTGTTTTTTTAAAGTTTTCGGAGTAAAGGGCTTTTGACCACACCATGATCATGCATCCTCAACTGAAAAATCCTAAATTATATTTCATGATCCTGACGGATGTCGCCATTTTTGTTCTGGCCCTTTACGGATCCTATCTGATCAGGTTTGAAACACTTCCGGAACCGTTTCCCACCCGGCAAATATTTCATCTGCTTCTGTGGATTGTTCCCCTGAAACTTGCGGTTTTCTTTTTCTTTGACCTTTACCGCGGCATGTGGCGTTACACAAGTGTCCGGGACTTTTGGGTGCTGGCGCGTGCCTGCTTCGTGTCAACGGTGCTGGTAATGTTGATTCTCCTGGCCACAAAAAGATTCATGGGATATTCCCGTGCCGTATTTGTAATCGACCTTTTGTTGACTTTTATCCTGACCGGTGGCGCCCGCATGGCGATCCGATCATATTTTGCCAGCCGCATGAGTCCCGATGCAATTGCCCAAATGCCTGAAAAAATTCAATTGACCAGGGTGCTTATTATCGGCGCGGGAGCGGCCGGGGAAAAAATATTAAGGGAAATTCTGGATAACAATACATTGCATTACGAAGTGATCGGCTTTGTTGACGATGACTTGACAAAGCAGGGGCGCTCCATTCACGGTGTCCCTGTATTGGGAAACGTTACTCATCTGCAGAGGGTTCTGCAAAAAGAAGAGATTCAACAGATCCTCATTGCGGTTCCTTCCGCCAGCGGCGATCAAATCCGGCGAATTGTGGAAGCCTGCCAGAAATGCAACACCTCATATAAAATACTGCCAGGCATCGGTCATCTGATTGACGGCAGGGTCAGCGTGAAACTGCTTCGCGACATCAGTTATGAAGATCTGCTTGGGCGCTCTCCGGTCCAACTGGATACTGAAGTCATCCGCAATTATCTTGACGGAAAAACCATCCTGGTCACCGGCTGTGGCGGCTCCATCGGTTCCGAATTATGCCGGCAGATCGTCAAGTATCAGCCGGGAAGGTTCATTCTGCTCGACTCGAGTGAATCCAACCTGTTTCAAATTCAAATGGAAATGCAAAACGAATATTATTACCGTCACGCTGATGCTGTTCTGGGACAAGTCCAGGATGAGGTATTGATGAATAGCGTATTTGAAAAATATAAACCCGCGGTTGTGTTTCATGCGGCGGCTTATAAACATGTGCCCATGATGGAGAAAAATCCCTGGCAGGCTGTTGTCAATAATATTATCGGCAGCCGTGTGCTGATGGAGACAGCGTTGAGGCATCAAGCGGATCGGTTTGTCGTGGTCTCAACCGACAAAGCCGTCCGTCCGACCAATGTGATGGGTGCCAGCAAGCGAGTGACTGAACTGATTATGCAAGGCCTGCAGGGCAATCACACCAGGTTCATGGCTGTGAGGTTTGGCAACGTGGTGGGTTCGTCCGGGTCGGTCATCCCCTTTTTCCGACGCCAGATCGAACAAGGCGGACCGGTGACGGTAACGCATCCCGAGGTAAATCGATTCTTCATGACCATACCCGAGGCGTCGCAGATGATTCTACAGGCCGGCGCGATGGGAGAGGGTGGCGAAATTTTTATTTTGAGGATGGGAACGCCAGTCAAGATCGCCGATATGGCGCGTGACTTGATCCGTCTCTCGGGGAAAGAGCCGGATGTGGACATTAAAATTGTTTTTACCGGTTTGCGGGAAGGTGAGAAACTTTACGAAGAACTGATCACCGCTGGCGAAGATATTTTGCCGACCGGCCATAAAAAAGTGATGGTGCTGCGTTCCAACGGCCACTCCAATAACGTGGGCGCTCTGGAAGAAGCCAGGAAAAATCTTTATCGTGAAATTGACGAACTGGCGGAGATAGCAGCGCGTCACGATGCCAAAGGCATTAAAGCGAAACTCAAGGAAATTGTGCCCGAATTCACACCACAGGAAAACGAGGGTGTGCTTTAGATGGTGAATAGTTAATAGTGAATGGTGGATAGGGGATTTTGGATGGTTTAAGCACATTTTCTTGTTTCTCTCATGGAGGGATTTCTCTTCCAATCCTGTCCTCTGCCGGTGGTGGTAAATCTTTAAGAGTGACAGAAACATAAAAAGCGTTACATGGGAACACCTCCCCCTGCCCCCTGAGGTTGTGTCGCAATTAAGGGAGCGAACGTTCTTTGACAACAGAATGTAAGAAAAAGGTTAAAATACAAGAGAAAGTTTTTTGTGTTGTTGTGTCGATATGGTAGAGTAATTTTAAAGGAGAGACACTATGGCATATCGATGTAGTGACCGTTATCAGATGGAATTGATGCCCCCCAGCATAGAAGAATATGTAGGTTCTGACAATCCCGTTCGGGCATATGATGCTTTTGTGGAAGCGCTTAATTTTCGTGAGCTGGGGATCGAGATCAATCCTGATAAAGTGGGCAACTCTGAATACGATCCAATCTCCATGTTCAAGTTGCTGGTTTACGGTTATTCTTATGGTGTGAAGAGTTCGAGGAAACTGGAGCGGGAATGTTACCATAATTTGGCCTTTATCTGGCTAATGGGTGGTTTGAGACCGGATCACAAGACGATTGCTGAATTTCGGCGCAACAACAAGAAAGTCCTGAAAAAGGTTTTGCAACAATGCGCCCGGATGTGCATAAAGCTGGATTTGATTGGTGGCAATCATGTTTGTGGATGGGACAAAGATCAGAGCCAATGCAGGACGTCGCCGTAGCCATGATCGGTCCTACTACGAGAAGCTCCTGGCTGAGATAGACAACCGGATTGCACAATTGCTTGTTGAATGTGAAACGGTTGATCAATCGGAAGAAGGAACCTCTTCTTATGTTTCCATGGATAAGGAACTGTCGAAGACAGAGCATTTAAAGGACAAAATCAAACAAGCCCTGGATGCTTTTAAAGACGATGCCGGGAAACAGGTCAACCAGACCGATACGGACTGTGCGATGATGCACAGCATTCAGGGCAACCATGCCAGCTATAATGTGCAAAGTGTTGTCGATGAGCAACACGCATTCATTGTTCATGCTGAAGTGGTCAATGCTGCCAGTGACGTGAACCAGTTTACCCGTCAGATTGAAAGAGCCAATACCCTATTGGGTTCTCCCTGCAAGGCTGCCTGCGCCGATGCCGGATATGCAAACACGGATGAATTGGAAAAGATTGGCCAGCAAGGAATCAAGGTCATTGTTCCCTCTCAAAGGCAAGCCTTGCATGAAGAAGAAAGTCCGTTTAGCAAGAGTCATTTCGCGTATGTCAAAGAGACTGACACGTATATCTGTCCGGAAAGTCACACCCTTCGGTATAGCAGCACGGACAAGGCCACCGACAAAAGACATTACCTGATGGCGGATAAGAAGTTTTGTCATCAGTGCAAGCATTACGGACACTGTACAGAGGGTAAAAACGGTCGCAAGCTCGTTCGCTTGCATAATGAGGATTTAAAGATCAGGTTTGAAGCGCAGTATCAGGAGGAATCGTCACAAGAGGTTTATGCAAAGCGGAAAACCAAGGTGGAGCATCCTTTCGGGCATATCAAGAGGAATTTGAAAACGGATGCTTTTCACTTGCGAAGAAAGGATGGCGTTCAGGCCTAGACGGCGCTGTTGGCAACCTGTTTTAATATTGCCCGGATGATTACAATCTTTGGTGCGAGCACACTGATAGAAAAGATGGTCGGGTTAAACATGGTCATTGCCGGCTGTTAAAGCCGTCGGGACGAACCAATACATCGAAAACAGGAGAATTGTGATTCCCCATGCCTGATATTTTGATCATTTCGGCATTTACTATTAATTTCTAATATTCTATTCTCAAAAAACGTGTAAATATTGTGCCGCAAAAACTATTGCGACACAGTCTCCCTCCAAAGGGGGAAAAACAAAAGGTGGCTCCTCCAGAGCGGGACAAAAAGAAGGATTGGAAAATACTACCTCGGTCATTTTAAACAGGAGCAATAATAATGAAAAAAGTACTTGTAACTGGCGGATGCGGTTTTATCGGATCCAACTTTGTCCGCCATACCCTGCAGTACCACTCTGATGATCGGATCATCAATCTGGATAAGCTGACTTACGCAGGAAACCCCGCTAACTTAAAAGACATTGAAAAGAATCCGCGTTACCGCTTTGTTAAAGGTGATATCTGTGATGCGGCTTTGGTCAGGCGGATCTTTGCCGAAGAACAAATTGACACAGTTGTCCATTTTGCCGCCGAATCCCATGTGGATCGCAGCATCACGGGCCCGGCCGATTTTGTTCAGACCAATATCATGGGCACCTTCAATCTGCTGGAAGCGGCTCGGGAAGCATGGCTGAAAGACGGTGCGCTGCATCAAGACTGCCGTTTTCTGCATGTGAGCACCGATGAGGTTTACGGCTCACTTGGTGAAACGGGTGCATTTCAGGAAACCACCCCTTACGATCCGCGGTCGCCTTATTCAGCCAGCAAGGCGTCATCCGACCACCTGGTCAGTGCGTATTTTCATACCTATGGCCTGCCGACACTAATTACGAACTGTTCCAACAATTACGGTTCCTATCAGTTTCCGGAAAAACTAATACCGCTGATTATTAACAACGCTCTTCAGGGAAAGGTTTTACCGGTGTATGGCGACGGGAAAAACGTCCGCGACTGGCTTTATGTGATTGACCACTGTGAAGCAATTCTCACCGTGTTGGAGCGCGGGAAAATCGGCGAAACTTATAACGTCGGCGGAAACAGCGAAAAGCAGAACATCGAAGTCGTCCATACCATCTGTGATATTCTGGATGAAAAAGTCGGCTGGATGCCGGACGGCAAGAGCAGACGGTCGCTCATCACCTACGTCAAAGACCGCGCGGGACACGACCGCCGTTACGCCATTGATGCTACGAAAATCCGCACGGAACTGGGCTGGTCTCCCAAAGTGACCTTTGATGAGGGAATGAAAAAGACAGTTAGCTGGTATCTGGAGAACAAACCATGGATCGCTTCGGTGACCGATGGAAGCTACCGCGAGTATTATGAAAAAATGTACGGAAAGAGGTAGGGATATGGCAGGAATTAAAAAAGGAATTATTTTAGCAGGGGGTGCGGGAAGCCGTCTTTACCCCCTGACTCTGGTGGCCAGCAAACAGTTGCAGCCGGTTTACGATAAACCGATGATTTATTATCCCCTGGCAACACTCATGGTTGCCGGGATACGTGACATTCTCATCATTTCCACGCCGCAGGACACGCCTCGCTTTGAAGCCCTGCTCGGTGGCGGCAGCCGATGGGGAATAAAACTTTCGTATAAAGTGCAGCCCGAACCAAAAGGGATTGCCCAGGCGTTTCTGGTCGGTGAAGAATTTATCGATGGCGATGCGGTGTGCCTGATTTTAGGTGACAATATTTTTTACGGTAAAATGGATCTAGACAAAATTATCGAAGAGTTTCAAGAAGGCGCAGTTATCTTTGGTTATTACGTCAACGATCCGGAGCGCTACGGCGTTGTGGAATTTGACGCAACCGGGAAAGCCATCAGCATCGAAGAGAAACCGGCTAAACCTAAGTCCAATTACGCTGTGCCTGGGCTTTATCTTTATGACAAAAATATCACACAGATTGTCAAAACCATGAAACCGTCGGCACGCGGCGAACTGGAAATAACGGATGTCAATATGGAATACTTAAGGCAGGGAGGGCTGCAGGTGGTTCCTCTGGGGCGCGGTATCGCCTGGCTGGATACGGGGACGCACACCAGCCTTCTGGAGGCCAGTCATTTCATCGGTACCCTGGAGGCGCGACAGGGATTGAAAATTGCCTGCCTGGAAGAAATCGCATTCCGCATGGGATTTGTGGACAAAAAGAAAATGAAGCAAGTGATTGAAGATACGCCCATATCGTCTTATCGGACCTATCTGGAAAGAATCCTTAAAGAGAAATCATACCATGAATATGATTAAAACCGATATTCCTGACGTGCTGATTGTCGAACCTCAGATATTTGGTGATGAGCGGGGTTTTTTCTATGAAAGCTTCAACCAGAAAGTCTGGCAGGAGAAGACGGGGCACCACGCGGTCTTTGTTCAGGACAATCATTCATATTCCGTAAAAAATGTTTTGCGGGGACTGCACTACCAGATTCAGCAGCCACAGGGAAAATTGGTGCGGGTTATCCGGGGAACCGTTTTTGATGTGGCTGTGGATATCCGCCGATTGTCCCCGTCATTTGGCCGGTGGGCGGGGGTGGAACTTTCCGCGCCGAATTTCTCTATAAAACGACGGATTACTGGGCCCCTCAATACGAACGGACAATCATCTGGAACGACCCCGACCTGGCCATTGCCTGGCCTTTGCAAAACCAGCCAATCCTTTCGGCTAAAGACGCACAGGGTAAGCTTTTCAAAGAAGCGGAAGTGTTTTAAGTGAGGCGTCAATGGCTTTCTCCCTTAAGTTGAAGGAAAAGATTGATCCTAAAAACGGCAGTTGAGCATCAAAAATCCCAACTTTGACAGCAAATGAGGTTTTCCTGCTGAAACACAACACCGTAGAAAAAACTAAGAGCTTTGCACACCCCTGATCACCCTGAAAATATATAAAATATTGATATTATTAGTTTATTAACGTGTGAGGTTTGAACAACGGCTTATTTCAGAACATTAGAGATTTTCACCAATTTTTTCGAGTATAACATTTCGATTCCAGCCGATCAATCAGCATAGAATCAGTTGAAAGGGTTATGACGAGTTCATTTTACCTACATATACAACCTGATTTATCCCGGCTTACCGGGTTTCCCATCATCTTCCGTGCTTACGCTGTTTTCAGCATTCTCGAAGCCCTGAAGAGATTAAAAGCCATCTGTCTAAACAGGCCATCCATCACATTCGAGAGCATTTTGGGAAACCTCGCGCGGTATGCTCTGTTGTACAAATGGCTTAATCCTAAATACTGTTCCACGATATACCGGACTTTGGAAATAGCTTTGTTGCGCGCCGTTTCATATTCCGCAAGCTCAGCGCCTGTTGTTGCTTTACGCATGATGCCGTCTTCTATTTTATTCCGAGCAAGAAACTCCCGATTCGGTTTTCCAAAATATCCTTTATCCGCAAACACCTTTTTAATAGGTTCTTTCGTACGCATGACCTTTAGGTTACGACAACTGCCGGCAACACAAAGAGGAAGATAAGGACTGTCATGATGAGAAGCAGGTGTCATCAGAGATGTGCCGGAGTCTGGCAGCAACCAGCATCAAAGCGGATTGCCCATCCGGAAAGGCTCCAACAACCCGTGTCCTGCGTCTGATCTCCCGCATCAGTCTTTCCAGAGGATTATTCGTCCGCAACGAGCGCCAGTGCTGACTCGGGAAGTCATAATAGGTCAATGTCTCTTTTGCTCCTTCTTCTATGATCCTGGCGGCGTTGGTTAGTTTCATGCTTTTGAGTTTCTTTGTAACAGCCGATTTTTTCTCTTCGGTTGCCTGACCTGTATGTATCAATTTATATGTGTCGATTTTAAAAATTATGACCGGTAAAATATGATACGTTATTTTTGAGTCAACAAGACTTACTGCATGGTTATTTTTCCGGACTCCTGAGATCTCCAGCATGGAATGGGGCTTGTCCCAACTGATAAAACAGATTGGCATGCTCCTAGCAGGTGAACCCTTGGCGCCTTTCTCAGCCAGAGTCTTATAAACAGTTTCAAAGAAATCGCGTTTCGAAAATAGCTATAGAATTTAACCAAAGAGTCTGGTAATTAACCTCGTTAATTGATGGATTTTTTGCATTGCAATTCTAGGTCGTGTATTTATCAAAATTTAAGAGATCGTTTAAATGAACTCAAAAATAAAAGGATTTGATGGGCTCAGAGGATTAGCCATTTTGATGGTCATTTTATCTCATGGCGGCATTTGGCCAAGAATAAAGGTAACAAACCAGGCTTTTCTTTCAATATTTAGCGCTCATAATGGTGTGGATATTTTCTTTGCCATCTCCGGATTCCTCATCACCATATTCCTCATCAAAGAGAAAGAAGAAACAGGTAAAATAAGAATCGGGAAATTCTTGATCAGGAGAGCCTTACGGATATTCCCTATCTACTATTTAGTGATTATTCTTCTGTTTATAATCGATTATATGGGCATGGCAAAGATAAAGACTTGCACATTCTTATATTTACTTACTTTTGTTCAGAATTATGCCCCAGCAGAATGTTCATTTTCCTCAATGTCTCATTTTTGGGCGCTTGCAGTTGAACAGCACTTTTACATGGTATGGCCATTTATATTTCTGCTTGGGAAAAGAGTAGCATTGTCATTTGCAGTTGTTTTTGCCATAATTTGTTTTTTGCTAGCGCCAAATATTTATTCAGCATTTCCTTCATACGAGGTCTGGCGTTGGACAATCCCCGCAGCTACGTCTATTGCATTTGGATGTATCTCAGCATTTGTTTATAACAGTAGCCTTATTAAGGCCTTATTCGCCAATGACAACCATTCTCCGATAATTCTTGTTGCTATTTTAGCCGGTCTGGCATCTCCAGGTTTTACTCAAAGCTATTTGCTCTGGCTTGTTTCTCTTGCGTCTCTGATTATTTATGTTTATCACAACCAGAACTCCTTTTTAGTAAAGTTTCTCGAACTTAAGCCTCTGGCCTTACTTGGCATAATCAGTTATGGTTTATATGTTTGGCAGGGTTTTTTCTCTGGGAATGGTTCATATCGTATCGGCGAGCAATTCCCCCCCGATGTCGATCTTGGGATGACACTCGCTTTCATAACGGCGCCGCTTAGCTATATTCTGTTAGAAAAGCCGCTACTGAAGCTTAAAGATCGCTTTAGTTGGAATGAGCAAATTCCGCTGAAGAAAACAGGTGAATCCGGAGGAAGGCGGCACCCTGTTGCCTACTGAAAAACTGACAGTGGGTTAAATAATATACCTGCTTTCATCTGAGATCGGTTATTTTGAGAAAAATAAGGAATGGATGCGGTATTCGGACTTCAGAAAGAGAGGACTTTTTGTCGGATCCGGTGTGCTGGAGGCAAGATGCCGCACCATTGTGGGGCAGCGTCTAAAACAGTCGGGTATGCACTGGACAGTCAGGGGCGCAAACAGTATTATCGCCCTGCGTTGCAGTATTTTGAGTAACTGCTGTGAAGAATTCTTGGAACACAGGGTGGAGAAGAGAATCCTCTCACAAATATGTCGCATACCCATTATCAGATATCGCTTGACAATCAAGAACACCTCCATTATATCTCCCAATCAAAAGCCATGCAAAAGCAGTTGCTTATCAAAAACAGAGGGGGTTGTTATGTTTAGAGTAAAAAGTTTATTAATCTATTTTATTCCAGTTTTTGTTTTATTTTTGGCACAGGGATGTGGAAGCGAAAAAACAACTCAACAAGAGATTAATGCCGGGAAACCCTTTACGGTCATTTTCAATAACTTCGACATCGATTTAGGTACTGTTGCACCAAACAGTAGCCTGGAGGTACAATTAAAGAATGGCAAGTTTGTGGCCACAGGCATTGCCAAGGGACAAACTTCACCACAGACCGCTTCCTATAGCCTATTAGACTCTGGGGTAACGGAAGCGAGCTGCCCGAAGTGCATTTCAGTATGGGGGGGGATATTTGAGTACGACGAACACAACAATCTTCTTAAAGATAAAAAAATCATAGGTCGAATTGTTCTAAAGGAAAATTAGAATCATTGGTGGCCGACGGTAGATAATTATTCTGATAGGAGGGTTTTTCAGATTTCAAGGTGCCAGTAAACTGAATACTGGAATTTATAGCCGGGAGGATCATCTTCCGGCTTTTTTTGTTAGTATGAAAATACGGTTCCTGTTCACATACCAATCATTGAAGAGGTTGTCAGCGGTCTAGATACCTTTATTCTCCATCAATAAGGACTATACGTTGAAAAAAGAATTATCGAAGAGCTTTTTTCAATTGCAAAACTAAAAACCGAATAAAAAAACTATAAAATAGAGATCAGAATCACGGGAAATTTATATCAGAGATTATGCAAATCTTTCAACCTCTGACCGATGACCCATAACTCCGACATTTTTTCATTTTTATTACTTGACATCATTAAGAAATTTCATTATGTTTTTACACGTTCACGGCGTGAACACATAAATTATCATGGAAAATCCACATAAAACAAAGCTCGCAATCAAGGAATCTTTAATGCTGATGCGGGCAATAGACCGCTATATGAAACGGAAAATGGCGGAATATGAAAAGCTGGAAGAAGAAATCCGGCAGTTGCAAAAAGAAGTAGATAACGAACATTCCCCTCGTTGAATAAGGGAGGTGTTTAAAGCGTAACGGGTCATCATAAGTATATCTAATTGTGATGGCTTAACCTGTGGGTGAAGCTTTATGTAACCCAGAGGGCGGAGCTGTATATAAGCATCGAAGCAACATTTTAAAAATATGAAGATAAAAGGAGACGATTTTTTTAATGGAATTCATTGATTTGAAAACGCAGCAGTTGAAAATTGAGAGCACTTTAAACAGCAATATCCGGAAAGTTTTAAATCATGGCAGTTACATTATGGGACCGGAAGTTAAACAGCTGGAGGCGAAACTAGCAGTCTATACAGGCGCAAAGCACGCGATTAGCTGTGCTTCGGGAACGGATGCCCTTTTAATGGCGCTCATGGCTTACGGCGTACAACCCGGTGACGCAATATTTACAACACCTTTTACTTTTATTGCCACGGCTGAAGTCATCAGCCTGCTTGGTGCCACACCGGTGTTTGTCGATATTGATCCAAAGACCTTCAATATAGATAAGGATAAGCTGGCACTGGCCATTAAAGCCGTAAAAGCTAAGGATCCCTCTATTTATGCTTTACCCGACGCGAAACATAGACCGTGGAACCCTGAACTCACCCCCCGGGGCATAATCCCCGTTGATCTGTTCGGCTTACCCGCTGACTATGATGCTGTTTCCTCCATAGCGAAAGAACACGACTTATTTGTAATAGAAGACGCCGCGCAGTCATTTGGCGCTAAACATAAAGATAAAATGGCTTGTTCATTTGGTGATATTGGCTGCACATCATTTTTCCCGGCCAAACCACTGGGCTGTTACGGCGATGGCGGTATGTGTTTTAC
>PHBN01000013.1:0-2121 GCA_002840635.1 Deltaproteobacteria bacterium HGW-Deltaproteobacteria-1 | reverse complement strand
CTTAAATATAAGGCAGGTGATTTTCCGGTAAGCGAGGACATCGCGAAAAGAATTTTCAGTCTGCCCATGCATCCCTATCTTACGGAAACAGAACAGACAAACATTGCCAATGTTTTGAAAGACGAGTAGTCAATACAATTGAATGCGATGAGCATCATTACTAAAAACTTTAATCTTGAATTTAAATTATTATGAAAATTGTCACTATCATAGGCGCAAGGCCTCAATTCATTAAAGCCGCTGCAGTTTCCCGTGCTATTGGCCGGTACAACGACCAAACCTCAAACTCTGAACATAGAACATTAAATGAGGTAATCATTCACACCGGCCAGCATTATGACGAAGGCATGTCTGCCGTCTTTTTCAGAGAACTGGAGATTCCCGAACCGCTTTATAATATCGGGATTGGTTCCGGGCCGCATGGCCAGCAGACAGGCCGGATGATCGAGGCTATCGAAAAGCTGCTGATGACGGAAAAGCCCGATTGGGTTCTAGTCTACGGGGACACGAATTCTACGCTGGCCGGAGCACTGGCCGCGGCGAAGCTCCATATTCCCGTCGCGCATGTCGAAGCAGGCTTGCGCAGTTTCAATCGCCGCATGCCCGAGGAAATCAACCGGGTCTTGACGGATCATCTTTCGACACTTCTGTTCTGCCCCAGTCAGGTAGCTGTTGATAATCTTGCCGCGGAAGGCATTTCCTCAAAGCGAGCTCCTGACTCATCACCACTGACTCCTCAAATTCTGGTTGTCGGAGATGTCATGGCGGATGCCCTGCAGTTTGCGGCAAACAAAGTAGATACGAATTCTGATATCTTGAATTGCCTGGGCCTGAAACCACATCATTATCTGCTCGCTACGATTCATCGGGCAGAGAATACAGATAATCCGGAGCGACTTGGGAATATCATGTCCGCTCTTTCAGAACTTGCCAAAAGGGAGCCTGTGGTTCTTCCGCTTCATCCCAGAACAAAAAAAATACTTACGGCCAGCCACCCTTCAGTCCTGGTATCTGATTCCTTACTGCGTATCATCGAACCGGTTGGTTATTTTGACGTCATTGCTCTCGCACGATCGTCGCGCGTGATTCTCACGGATTCCGGCGGAATGCAGAAAGAGGCTTACTGGCTGAAAGTTCCATGTATTACCCTGCGCGATGAAACGGAGTGGGTGGAAACTGTAGAAACCGGTTGGAATGTTTTAACCGGTGCAGATGAGAAAAAAATCAGCAATACCGCGCAAAACTTTACACCGCCGGCGGAACATCCATCGTTGTATGGTGATGGCCAGGCGGCAAAAAGAGTCATCGATATTTTAGTCGAGCGAACGGCTGACATGAGAAAATGAGTTGAGTTTGTATCATTTGTCATCAGCTATGGATTATAAGCTTAATTATTTCCCTACGTGAAAGGAAAAACCAATGACATTACACTCCTCGTCCCTGAGGCCTCACATTGCCGTTGTCGGTGCCGGCTACTGGGGTAAAAATCTCGTACGCAATTTTTACCAGCTTGGTGTTCTCAAAACAATTTGTGATGGAGCAAAGCACATTCGGGATGAAATGACCAAAGCCTATCCGGATGTTGCCGTTACCGATAATATCAGTGAAGTTCTGAAAGATGATGGCATTAAAGGCGTCGTCATCGCCGCACCGGCCATACATCACCATGACATTGCAGAAAAAGCCCTCAAGGCTGGCAAGCATGTCTTCGTGGAAAAGCCGCTGTCACTGAATCATACCGATGGTGAAAAACTGGTTCGGCTGGCGTCGGATAAAGGGAAAATTCTGTTTGTCGGCCATATTCTGAATTACCATCCCGCGGTCATAAGGCTGAAGGAGATGATCAGGGTGGGGAAAATCGGGAGACTGCAATATATTTATTCCCGTCGCCTAAGCCTGGGTAAAATCCGACGGGAAGAAAACATTCTCTGGTCTTTTGCACCTCATGATATTTCTATCATTTTGAGTCTGACAGGTGAGGAGCCTTCATATGTGGATTCCGTTGGCAGTAATTTCCTCCATGCCCGGATTGCCGATGTCACCATGACGAACCTTAAATTTCCTTCAGGCATAGGAGCGCATATCTTTGTGAGCTGGTTGAATCCCTACAAGGAACAAAAA
>PHBN01000276.1 GCA_002840635.1 Deltaproteobacteria bacterium HGW-Deltaproteobacteria-1 | reverse complement strand
TGGAGTAATCCATGTAGGATTTCTTCATTTCATCTTCTATATTCACCAGGGTTTGCTTATGGTGGATATCTCGTTCCATTTTCTTATTTCCTCTCTTGCAACAACAAAACGGCCAAAACAGCCGGTTAAATCGTTTTCTTTTCTGTTACTGTTAAATGTCTAAATTGGAAACATTCATGGCATTTTGAAAAATGAATTCGCGGCGCGGTTCCACCTGATCACCCATCAGGGTAGTAAAGATTTCATCGGCCACAACCGCGTCTTCGACGCCTACCTGCAGGAGTGTTCTTTTTTCAGGATTCATGGTGGTTTCCCAGAGCTGTTCCGGATTCATTTCACCCAAACCTTTATACCGCTGGATCGTCAAACCTTTCTTTCCCAGGCTGATGATATAATCGACCAGATCCCTGGTGGTAGGTATAATGACTGGTATGGCTGATTCCTCCGGTTGATCACGATAAGGCGGTTCGCCCATCACGGAAACCTGCCCTAACAGGTTCCTGATTTCGCCAAACTGCGGCGTGCGGTATATTTCCCGGTCAATACAGGTGGAAAATACATTTCCGTTATTTTTGAGATCAAACACCATTTTATAGCCGCCGTGATCGGGATCATCGTCAATGCGGTAGTCAGCAACAGCCTCACTGCCCAGCGCGACAACTGTCCTGGCGGCGATTTTTAAAAGCTCACTTTCATTTTGAAACGTGTCATCCGTTAATGTCGGATCGCCTGCAACGGTGCGGATTATATTCCGGTCGCGATGGTCCCTTTCAAAACGATCGAGCAAGTCTTTTATGCGCGTAACTTTTTTTATGACGGTCAGTAATTTGTTTCCTGTAAGTGGAAAGGGACTTCCGTTGAGCAATGTACAGATAACCCCTCTCGATCAATTCCTTCATCTGGCGGAAAAAGAAAGTAAGCAGCAGTGTTCGAATATGAGCACCGTCCACATCGGCATCGGTCATGATAATAACTTTATGATACCGTAATTTACTGACGTCATAATCACCGGGGCCAATGCCCGCTCCAAATGCCGTAACCATGGTTTTGATTTCTTCATTTTGCAGCATTTTATCAAAGCGCGCTTTTTCCACATTGAGAACTTTACCGCGCAAGGGCAATATCGCCTGATTTTTCCTATCCCGTCCCTGTTTGGCGGAACCGCCTGCCGAATCACCTTCCACAAGATAAATTTCACTAAGCGCCGGATCTTTTTCCTGACAGTCGGCCAGTTTTCCCGGCAGTGCGCCGACTTCCAGAGCGCTTTTTCGCCTGGTCAACTCACGGGCACGCCGCGCTGCATCACGGGCGCGAGCCGCTTCCATGCATTTATTGAGGATCTGTTTGGCAATCGATGGATTTTCTTCCAGGTAAGACCCTATTTTTTCATAAACAATACCTTCCACCAGACCACGTACGTCGGAATTTCCCAGTTTGGTTTTGGTTTGTCCCTCAAACTGAGGATTGCGAACCTTGACGCTGATGACACAGGCCAGACCTTCGCGTAAATCTTCACCGCGCAGAGATTCCTTGCCGTCTTTAATGAATTTGTTACTGGTAGCGTAGTTATTGAATACACGGGTGAGTGCAGACCTAAAGCCCACCATATGCATGCCGCCTTCAACCGTGTTGATGCTGTTGGCAAAAGAAAAAATGTTTTCCAGGTAACTTTCGTTGTATTGAAGTGCAACTTCAACGGCACAGTCTTCCCGGGAACCGGTTACGTAAATAGGATCCTTGTGCAGCACTTTTTTATTGCGGTTGATATATTCCACAAAAGAAACAATGCCACCCTTGTAAAAGAATTCCGCAGATTTGTCTGTTCGCTCATCAATCAGGTTAATTCTGACGCCGGAATTAAGAAACGCCAGCTCTCTTAAGCGGTTGGCAATAATATCAAAACTGAATTCCGTTTCTTCAAAAATTTCATCATCCGGCAAGAAAGCAACCGTGGTGCCACGGCCCCTTGTTTTTCCAACCATTTGCAGCGGTCCATCCGGAATACCTATTTTATACGTTTGCCGATAAACATTCCCGTCCCGGCGCACCTCAAGTTCACAGGTCTTGGAAAGGGCATTGACAACCGACACACCAACGCCGTGCAAACCTCCCGATATTTTATAAGAATCATTTGAAAATTTTCCTCCGGCATGTAATTTTGTCATTGCCACTTCAGCAGCCGACACACCTTCCGTCTTATGGATATCAACCGGAATTCCCCTTCCGTTGTCATCTACCAGAATACTGTTGTCAACGCGGATTTTCACTGTAATGGTGTCACAGAACCCTGCCGCCGCTTCGTCGATACTATTATCGACAACCTCATACACCAGATGGTGAAGTCCTTCTTTACTCGTGGAACCAATATACATCGCCGGTCTTTTGCGAACCGCTTCCAGACCCTCTAAAACTTTAATACTGTCAGCATTATACATCTCTGTCATAAAAACGTTTAACTCCTTGGTAATTGCGATAAATAAATTTCTTCCAACTAATTTATATCTTCAACGGCATGACAATACATAAATAATTGTCACCTTCCGCAGGTTTGATCAGTGTCGGTTTTAATCCAACTCCAACTTCCATAATAACACTGTCCATAGATATCACCGAAATGGCATCAATCACATAATTGACATTAAATCCCACATCAATCTCTTCACCGGTATAATTGATGTCTATTTCCTCCATTGCTTCCCCTACATCCAGATTTGTGGAATTGAGAGTCATCTTTCCCTCGGAAAAAGAAATAATCACTCCACTGTAACGCTCCGAGGAAACAACATTCATTCGTCTTAATGCATGAAGAAACGCTTCCTTATCCAGATTTATTGTCACGCCTTTTTCTGTAGGAATCACTCTCTTATAATCTGGATACTCGGCATCCACCAGGTTCACCTTTAAAATAGTATTCTCGGTTTTTACCACAAACATATTCTTGTGGACGCCAACACTGATATTTTCATGAACATCAATAATTTTTTTAACTTCCATTAATCCTTTACGGGGAATGATAATCCCTTTGGTCATTTCCGGACAAGGCTCCACCGTGTTTACCTTGGCAACCGCCAACCTGTGCCCGTCCGTTGCAACCATCCTCCAGATGTGATTTGTTCCGTCAGACGTCATTTCCAGAAAAACCCCATTGAGATTCTTCCTGCTTTCATCAAAGGCCATCGCAAAGGATGTCTTATTGATCAAGTCGACAATGGATGATCCCGGA
>PHBN01000012.1:8622-24741 GCA_002840635.1 Deltaproteobacteria bacterium HGW-Deltaproteobacteria-1 | reverse complement strand
GACAGATTGAACCGCCGAAATTTGCTAATCGCCACACAGGCATTTGCCATGATGCAGGCTTTGCTATTGGCATTTCTGACACTCACAGGCCTTGTCGCCGTATGGCATCTGATCGTGCTGAGTATCATTCTGGGTATTGTCAATGCTTTCGATGTCCCGGCCCGGCAATCATTCGTCATCGATCTTGTGGAAAATAGACGTGACCTGGGTAATGCCATTGCCCTGAACTCCTTTATGTTCAACAGTGCAAGACTGGTGGGCCCGTCGATTGCAGGCCTTTTGATTGCTTATGTCGGAGAAGGGATTTGTTTCCTGGTAAATGGCATAAGTTTTTTTGCCATTATTCTAGCGCTGCTGGCGATGAAAACCAATCAAAAGGTTCGGGAACAGAGTTCCGGGGCAATACTCCATGAACTCAAAGAGGGCTTTCGATATGTATTCGGTTTTGCCCCGATCAAATACATCATTGTGCTTGTGGGAATGGTGAGTCTTTTGAGCATGCCTTATATCGTTTTGATGCCGGTCTTTGCGCGGGACATTCTGCACGGCGGTCCCCATACTCTGGGTTTCCTGATGGGTGCAACCGGAATCGGTGCATTGATAGGCGCGCTGTATCTTGCTTCCCGGAAGTCCGTGATTGGCCTGGGACGTATTATCACTATTTCCACCTGCATTTTAGGTTGCGGGCTGATTGCCTTTTCATTTTCCCGATATCTTCCACTTTCTTTATTGATGATGCTGATGACGGGTTTCGGTATGATTGTATCCGCAGCATCATGCAATACGATCGTACAAACCATCGTGGACGAAGATAAGCGGGGCCGTGTCATGAGCTTTTACGCCATCGCTTTTATCGGAATGGCACCCTTTGGCAGTCTGATCGGAGGAAGCATTGCCCACAACATCGGCGCACCTCTCACACTTGCCGGCTGCGGCGTATTGAGTATTGTTTGCGCCGTCTTTTTCTACTATCGATTACCGCAGATACGCAAGTCAGTTCGGCCGATCTATCTCCGTATGGGCATTATCCAGGAAATGCCTACGGAACTTCAGTAAGCGGCGGCTGAATCGTTCGTCATATTTTTACCAATGGGGAAAAATAAATGTCAGAATGACTTGGAACATTAGGGCGGCCCCAAACTCGTCCATCAACGCTTGAAGGCTTCGACCAGCGCGTCCATGTGATAGCCTGTCTGGAGTAACCGCACTTTTGTGAATCCCGCCTCCTCAAGCCAGGTTTTGATCTCATCGAACGTATAGGTGGAGCCCCCTTGTGTATTCACCATAGCCGTCCTCCGGATACCATCGCATGCAGCACCTTGCGGAACAGTTCGACGTTTTGTGCGGCGTTGTTCTGGTGAATGATGGCGGAAAGCATCGCCAGGTCATGTCCGCCGGGTAGTTCGTCCGCGTAAAAATCCCCCGCAACAAAACGAACCCGGTCTGCCATACCTGCTTCTGCCATGCGTTCGCGCGCAATCGGAATGACCGCGGGCCGGTCAAAAAGCGTTGCTTTCATGTTCGGCGCGGTCGAAAGAAAAGCTATCGTGTAGGTACCGGAAGCGCCGCCCACATCGATCAGGTTTCGGGCTTCGCCGGGCTTTACAGCTGTCACAATTTTATTAGCCAGCGGCGCTCCGACCACATGCATCGCCCCGATAAATGCGCGCATGTCATCGGTATTCCGGGCAGTGGATGCTGGTATTTCGGCAGATTCGGTGCCGCTGACTTTGGATGTCAGGTTAGACCAGCTTTTCCACAAGTGGTTTGCGTGGTGGATCATCGGCAAAACCGAGTGAGGGCTTCTATCGCTCAGGCAGGCAGCAACATCGGGTGAGCATCGATACACACCGTCCGGCTCTTTAATCAGCAAACCCATCGCAGACAGAGCATCAAGGAGGATCGTCATGCCCCGTAAATCGGCAGTGATCCGGCCAGCAAGGTTTTCGGCAGTTGAGGGCACCTCGTCCAGAAGCGTAAAGAGGTTCAACTCGGCTGCGGTGAGCAGTATCCGGCTTTCCATGAACTGCCTTGCAAGCTTCAGAATGTCATCCGGTTTATGATCGATCGTCATAGATGTAGCATACCATGGTTGGTTATCCTTTTACAGGCAAAAACATAACCAGGTAAAAGGAATTCAGGGATGGAGACAGATCGCCAATGAAACTTAATTTTTAAGGGCGTCCATTATGGACGCATGGCATGGTACGCATTCAATGCCTTTATTGGTGGTGATTTTGGACAGATTCCCATAATCACCCCGTTTGCCCTATGGTTATTTTTACCCACCATTATACTCTCAATTTCCTGTCATTGCATTTAAGGCCGAATGCCTTCATCTTAGATTTAAAAGAAGGAAACAGAAAGAGAGATGAGGGATCGGATCACTGCCTGTTTCCGTACCACAATGAATGCCATGCCGGGCCCCCGATGTTTCCGGCATCAAATCTAGTTATTTACGGGAGGATACTATGTTGCAATTTGAATTAAGCTCCACGCAAAAAGAATTGCAGGCTAAAATTCGCGAATTTGCCGTTAGAGAAATCCTGCCTGCAGTCTGGCATTATGATGAGAAGGATGAAATTCCGCTTTTTTTGCTGCAAAAAGCCTTTGATGGCGGTTTGATGAATACGGATATTCCTGTAAAATACGGCGGCAGGGGATTAGGCTTGATAGAAAGCGTTATCCTCACCGAGGAGATGGCCGCTATCTGCCCTGGTGTGGCAACATCTATTTTTGATAACTCTCTCGGCATGGTGCCGATCTATCTTTCCGAGAACGAAAAAATCAAAGAAAAATATCTTCCGGTGATTCTACGCGAATTCAAGCGCATTTGCTTTGCAACATCTGAACCGACGATGGGCTCCGATGTCGCCTCAATACGCTGCAGCGCCGAAAAGAAAGGGAATGATTATATTTTAAACGGCACTAAGTACTGGATAACCAACGCCGGCGTGGCCGATTACATGACGATTTTTGCCACCGTTGATCCAGCCAAACAACATGAAGGTATTTGTGCATTTCTTGTGGAAAGAAATTGGGACGGGGTTTCCGTGGGGAAACCTATTCCAAAATTAGGCCAGCGCTCTTCGAACACGGCGGGAATCAACCTTAAAAACGTCCGGGTGCCGGATGAAAACGTTATTGCCCAGCCGGGCAAAGGATTTGTTTTGGCCATGAAAACGTTCTCCCGAACCAGGCCGACAATCGGCGCCTTTGCTGTAGGCGCCGCCCGTTCTGCGATGGAATATGCCATCGATTACGCCAAAAAGAGAAGAGCTTTTGGCACAAATCTTTCCAATTTTGAAGCCATCGCATTCAAGTTGGCCGAAATGTATCAGAAAGTGGAAACATCCCGGCTGCTGGTATGGAAGTCGGCATGGGAAGCGGATAGCGGCATGGATTCTACGATAAGTGCTTCTATAGCAAAATTTTATGCGACAGAAGCGGCCATGGAAGTCGTAAACGATGCCATGCAGATTTTCGGCGGCTACGGATATACAAAAATGTTCCCCATTGAAAAATTGCTTCGGGATATACGTTTATTAAGCATATACGAAGGGACAAGCGAGATTCAGCGCCTGATTGTGTCCGGTTATGTCTTGAATAATTACAAACCGTCAATGCCTTCACTGGAAGATCTTCCCATGATCAGGGGGCTTGATTTGAATGACCCTTCTGCAAAAAAAGTCTCGGCCTGGCGCTGCCGCATGTGCGGACACATCCATTACGGAGAGGAACCTCCTGATGAATGCCCCTATTGCTTCTTCCCGAAGACGGCATTCAAAAAAGTTTGGCCGGTTGGATAATCGGGGCAGATTATCGTAAGAAATAAATTGGCTACTATTTTGAAGTTATGCCCATAAATAGGATGAACATCAATGAGCGAGCTTGATCAAAAAATACAAGATTATATTGCCCGATTCTCGAAAGAAAAACTTCACACAGGCGACTCTATTCTTTACGCAATGGTCGGAATCAGCTTTTTATTGGCTGCCCTGGTTTCGTTGGTATACAGTTATTGGGATTTCAGTTCAATTATCTGGGACGTCCATGAACCAAGAAAAGCAGCCGTGGCAATCATTAGATTTGTCTCTGATCTGCTGCTTGTGATCATCATCATGGAAGTCATGGGCACGGTCATTCATTACCTTGCGGAACACAAAACCTCCCTTCGCCCATTTCTTAATATCGGCATCGTTTCCGCCACCCGGGGAATTCTATCGATCAGCGCAAAACTTTCCGTGGAAACCCTTCAGGGACCGTCATTTGTAGACGCAATGATCGAGCTTGTCGTGAACGTTACGGTTATTCTTGTTCTCGGCATTACGCTCAAACTATTATCAACCACCTTTGATGTGGGTGACCGCAAAGTGCCACCTCCCCTTTCCGAGCCAGACTAAAAAATAAAAGGGAAATCCGATCTTAATTAATATGCTTTGCGACTCTTTAGGATTATTAAATAGCCTTACCACGGTTGGTTATACGTTGAGAGCAAAACCATAACCAGGTGAAAGGAATTTAGGGATGGAGCAACGGAGGGCCTTCAATAATTGGCGCATTGATCATTAATAATATATTTACAAACAAGCGCTGTAGCCGGGAAAGGTTTTTTTTGAGGAAGACGTGTTTTTCAAAAGACTCCGGGTCGGCGGAAAGGAGGGTCCTCGCCAACCCGGAGTTTAGCTGATTGTCTTACCCGGGTCTTATTGCCACAAACTGGCTGTTTGCGCCCCGTTGGACAAGCAGCAGGATACTTCCGTTTCCCTTGGCTTTATCGGCAAGTTTCACAAACTGGTCAACATTTTTGACCGGTTTCCGGTTGACTGATTTGATAATGTCACCGGCCTGGATTCCGGCTTCGGCAGCCTGGCTGTCGGGATCAACCGCGGTCACAACCACACCAGCACTTTTGGGCAGGCCAAGTTCCTGTGCGATCTGCGGTGTCAAATTCTGCACCGTAATCCCCAGAGCGGGATGGATGGGGCTGTTCCTGGTCGCAGATGCACTATCTTCTTCCATTTCCCCAACTTTTGTCTGGCGTTCGATCTCTTTCCCATCCCGAACCAACTTCACCGTTACGGTTTTACCCACAGGCGTCGAGGCGACGATCCGGGGAAGATCTTTCGACTCGCTAACTGTTTGGCCATCGAATTTCACAATAACATCGCCCTGTTCAAGGCCCGCCTTATCGGCCGGTCCGCCCGGAACCACCTGAGAGACAAGGGCGCCCTTGCTATTTTTGATGCCAAGCGAACTGGCCAGCTCCGGCGTTAAATCCTGGATGGTCACACCCAGCAAGCCGCGAGTGACATGTCCGCTCTTTTGCAGTTGAAGGGCAATCTCGTTGGCCATGTTAATGGGAATTGCAAACCCGATACCCTGCCCGGAGGCGATAATGGCCGTATTGATGCCCACAACTTCCCCTTGCAGATTGATCAGCGGGCCGCCACTGTTGCCGGGATTAATGGACGCGTCGGTCTGGATAAAATTGTCATAGGGACCTGATCCGATCACCCGGCCTTTGGCGCTGACAATTCCTGCCGTCACCGTCTGTTCCAGTCCGAAAGGACTTCCGACAGCCACAACCCAATTGCCCACTTTCAAGTCATCCGAATTTCCCAGTTTCAGAGGATGAAGGTCCGAAGCCCCTGAGATTTTGACAAGGGCAAGATCTGTCTTGGGATCCCTGCCCACGATTTTTCCTACGAACTCTTTTCCATCAGCGACCTTCACTTTGATCTGGTCGGCACCATCAACCACATGGTTATTCGTCAAAATATAGCCGTCTTTGCTCATGATGAACCCGGAGCCTACCCCCTGCTGTTTCCTCTCCGGCGCATTGTTCCTGCGACCACCAAAATGATCAAAGAAATCCCCGAAAGGATCACGGTTGCCGAAGGGGTCAAGCCCGAATCTTTCAAATCCAATCGAACTTACCTTTTTGCTAACCTGAATGTTGACGACACCGGCGCGGACCTGTTCGGCCAATTCGCTGAAATTTCCCGGCACCATGGGCGATCCGTAGGAAACCACTGACGTCGAGGCAGTCTGCGTCCTGGCGGTTTTGGGCGCTGTGGACATTCCATAGGCGAATCCAGCAACTGTGCCGGCCATGATGAGGACGATCACCAAAAGTTTGATTCTGTTTTGTTTCATGACTTATTCTCCTTTGTTTCATGACTTTTTCTCCTTTTTGAGATGAAAGGCTCAAAGCAGTCCTGTTTGAAATCCATTATAAAGATTGGACTTAACGGGATGATGATCGGAAGATGATCATTTGGTAATGTTGAGACGGCGCATCGAAGGCACGACCACTAACGGTGCAAGGATGGTTGTTTATTTTCACAGATTTTATTTTTGAATGGCGCGGATCCAACCTTATCTTACGGTTTGATCATTTGGCTTCTGTCCGCCTGTCCTTTAAATTTATCTTTATTTTTATGGATACATGTTGCATTAAGATAAAGGCAAACCTTTCGGAAAGAAATTATGAAAGAAAATATCCTCCAGAAGGAAACCTCTAAGAAACTTTAATAAAAAAAGATGTTTCCATTGATCAATATCAAGCGCCATTAAGGAGTTCAGCATGAAAGCCTTCATCGAACCACCAAATTCCATCCCCTTTTATCTTAGGATCGGCATCTGGATTTCGCGAAAAGTAACTGGTCGCGATCTTTTACCCGGAAAACTGCTAGCGTGGTATCCCAAGGCAGCCATTAGTTCCGGCATAATGGAAGCCCTGGTTGCCCACAAATACAAGACTTTGAATAAACGCATACTCAAGTTGGTTCGCCTTCGGACATCATTCACTGTTGCATGTCCATTCTGCATTGATATGAATTCTTATGACTTTGATCAATTTGGAATTACACCAGAGGAAATTTCAGCATTGCAGGGAAGAATTGCCATTACATCGGTGAATACCTTTTCTCTACGTGAAATTATTGCAATGGAATATGCTGTTCTAATTTCCCAATCGCCACTGTTATTCTCGCAGGACTTCGTCGATAAACTAAAGGCAAATTTTACCGAACGGGAAATAGTGATTCTGGCCAGCACTGCTGCGCAGGTTAATTACTGGGCGCGTCTGCTTCAGGCTTTGGGCGTTCCCCCTGCCGGATTTTCGGATCACTGTGAAATCACGCCGCAGGGTTCATCATGACGAGCATTCGATTTTGAGTGGACGCCACCAAAGTCTTAACCTGTTTGAACCAAGGCGATGGAGGATTGCAATTAAAACCGCTATAAAGCCCGTTCAATCCCGTTTCCGGACCATCAAGCACGTATCGGGAGCTGAAAGAGTGAATTATCCTGAGGCCTCAATACGATACGCAATAAATAAGCGTGCGCAGAAAAAATTAGCCTTATCGCGAAGATGGGAGGGTTACAGTGAAAACGCTTCCCTCGTGGAGACGGCTTTCCACGATGATGTTGCCCCCGTGGGCTCGGGCAATCGCTCTGGCCAGGCTCAGCCCCAGACCGGTTCCGGACTCGGAGCGGCTTTGGTCGCCCCGATAGAAACGCTCGAAAATAAGCGGCAGATCCGCGGTGGAGATACCAATCCCCGTGTCTTTGACCTCAAGGATTACTCCTTGTGCTTTGCTGTGTGAAAGAGAAATGTCCACCCGTCCCCCGGCGGAGGTGTATTTAACTGCATTGTCCAGGAGATTGGAAAGCAGGCGCTGGATCATCCGAGCGTCGCCCTCAATGACGCATTGCTCCGGAAGGTTGCAGGACAGAGTCACGCCTCTGTCTTCGGCCGTCGTCCCGAAAAGTTCACAAGCCTCCCGGACCAGGTCTGCCAGATCGATTTCATTGCGGGAGGGCTTTTCCACACCTGCTTCCGTCTTCGAAATCATCAGCATGGTATTGATGATCTCCAGGAGGCGATCACATTCCTCGATAGCGCTTGCCGCCATCGCTTCAAACTCCGCAGGCGTTTTGGCCGTAGTCAGCGCAATCTCTGCCATGCCCCGGATTCGGGCGATCGGGCTCTTCAGGTCATGGGCAATGTCGTCACCCATCTGGCGGATCTCGGCGACCAGCAACTGGATACGGTCCAGCATCTGATTGAAGGTCATCGCCAGTTGATCGATCTCGTCGCCCCGATCTTTCACCGGGACCCTCGTCTCGAGAGTTCCCCCGGAAATGCCCTGCGCGGTTTTTGTGATCGTCTCGACGCCGGAAACCGCCCGGCGGGCCATAAACCATCCAACCCCTATCGCCAGGCCGATAAGCAGGGCCATGGTGATGAAAAATATTTCGCGGAAGGCGTCATAGATTCGCGTGTAGTTTTCCATGGACTGGCCAACCTGAAGGATGACACCCGGCCCAATCATGGCATAGAGGATTCGCACTTCCTCCTTGCGTTTGGTCATTCTTATTGTTTCAATGACTTGTCTTGCGTCGCCGAGCAATTGTCCGATTGCCTCTTTGCTAATGGCAATCTCCTGCCAGTAGGCCATGTTGGACGATGAAAAGGCCTTTCCTGTCGGGTAGAGAAGACGGAAAAATACTTTCTTCTCTCCGGCCGCTTTTGCTTCAAAGAGGGCGAAACTTTCAACCGCCAAGATCCCTTGTTCCTGCAAGACTGTTGAAAACTGCCGCGCCTGATTGAGCAGATCGCGATCCGTTTTTTGCTGAATCACGGAGGTGATGAGCGTGTAAAACAAAAAGAAAGCAACAAATGAGGATACCGCGAAGATGCCTCCATACCATAGCGTCAGGCGGAAAGTCAGGCTATTTCTGAAATGCCTAAATTTCTTTGATGACATATCCCACTCCGCGCACGGTATGGATCAACTTTTGATCGGCCTCTCTGTCGATCTTGTCCCTGAGCCGGCTTATCCTGGCTTCCACGACGTTGGTCTGGGGATCGAAATGATAATCCCAAACGTGTTCCATGATCATCGTTTTGGAAACAATTCTCCCTGCATTGCGCATCAGATATTCAAGAAGTGAAAATTCCCGGGGTTGCAGATCGATCGTTTTTCCGCCGCGCGCAACTTCACGGGTGATAAGATTGACGGACAGATCGCCGACACTCAAACAGATGGGGTCGGAAATGCCGCCGGCCCTGCGGATGAGAGCCTGTATGCGGGCCAGTAGCTCCGAGAAGGCAAAGGGTTTTGTAAGATAGTCGTCTCCTCCGGTTTCCAGCCCCCTTACCCGGTCGTCCACCGAACCCTTCGCGCTCAGAATCAGGACGGGAGTGTTCACCTTTCCCGCGCGCAGCTCCCTGATCAGACTCAATCCATCCTGCCTGGGCAGCATCAGGTCTATAACAGCTGCATCGTAAGGTTCCGTCAGAGCGAGGCGGAGACCTTCTTCGCCATCCATCGCATGATCCACCGCATACCCTGCCGAGCGCAAACCCTTAATGATGAAGGAAGCAATCTTGACGTCATCTTCTACCAGTAAAACTCTCATCGGGCGTCCTCTCGAGGGCCTTCGGCAAAACAAGAATCTGTGCTACTCACTTATTTGCTAATTTATTAATAATCTATCAAAAGGTGTTTCTTAATTCAAGCCGTCATTCCTTCAGAGACGATTATATCCTGAAAGGTTACTCAATGTAACACGGGAACATTATGGGACTGGTTCTTGAAAAATCAGTTTTCAGTCTCCAATTAATGATTTGAAATAATATAATAATGCGTCATGTAGTTGCATTTTAAAATATAGATTGCTTATGATCACAATGAGAAGGGAAGGCTCATGGCCGCCGCAGCAATGATCGGGCTAAGAAGAATGCCAAAGTTGGGATAAAGGCTGTTACCTTATTTCTTCTGCGGGCCGAATGTGAATTGATAGCCCACATATGTGGAAAGATAATTGGGGCTATTGATATCCTGTCCGCAGGAAAGCAGGATGTGATGGTTTTCTGTGAGGCTGATGATGGCGCCCACAGAGTACCCTGTCGTATCACTGCCATCTTCAGTGCCTGCCGTCTTGTAATAGAATTCAGTACCCAGGGTTAGTGTTTTATTTATTTCCCGCTGAATTTGCCACCCGAACTGCCACCAGTCCTTGTTTCCATTGCCTTGATTGATCCAGTATCCCACTCCTCCATAGGTTGTCCAGGGCCCCCAGCTTTTCTGAAACCAGAGGGGCAGAAAATATTGGGCCCTGCCGTTTCCCAATCCCCTGTCTGCATCGCCTGTTGGAAATTCAATCATGGGAAATATTCCCACTTGCAGAATGTAATCCGTTTCCTGAATAAAACGAAACTTGATACCCAGTTCCGTATCACCATAACCATATTGTGAAGAAGCCTCTTCCGGTTTCACATAGACCAGGGGTGTAATTAAATGAATCTGGACATTCGGTATGACGCCATAGTTTACTTCGAGGTGCGGCAGTGTGGAGGAATCCCCATCCCGATCATGCCTGTACTGAGAAGCGAGGTAGATTTCCCAGTGCCGGTACTCCACCGGTTCCGGGTCATCGGTGAGAAAGGGTGGACCGGCGCATACGATTTGAGGCATAAAAATCCAAATACTCCAGAGGACTGTACCAAGAAATATTATAGGCAGGATACTTCTCATTTGATGATTGTGAGATTGCTTACCTACAAAGATAGACCTGCTATGATCCTTAATTACACAGTCCCGAACGTTTAATGAATCTCTTAATAGTCTATCTTTTGATAGAATATTTTTTTTGCCAGTTCCGCCGTTAAAATATAAAGCACAATAATAATCCCCAGTATCATAAGAAATGAAATGGGCAGGGACACAAAACCAAATATCGTCGCGAATGGTGTAAACGGAAAGATCAGCGCGGCAAGAACGATAGCCATGGTGGCGATGAGCAGATAATTCCCTGGCCGGCTCCTAAAGAAGGGCCTTCTGCTGCGAATGACCAGCACAATAATCGAAGCGGAAATAACAGATTCCATGAACCATCCCGTCCGAAATTGAGCAGGTTGAGCATGAAGGATGAGCAGCAGAACGCCAAAGGTCAGATAATCAAAAATTGAGCTGATTAAGCCGAAAGTGAGCATGAATTTTTTAATAAAAGATATATTCCACCGTTTCGGTTGACTGACCATCTCGGCATCTGTCCGATCCGTGGCAATGGTCATTTCCGGGAAATCCGTCATCAGGTTCGTCAGCAATATTTGCTTGGGCAACAAGGGAAGAAAGGACAGAAACAGAGAAGCGCCGGCCATGCTGAACATGTTTCCGAAATTAGCACTGGTCGCCATGAATACATATTTCATAGTATTGGCAAGCGTTGTCCTGCCCTGATGGACACCTTGTACAAGAACCTCCAGATTCTTTTCCAGAAGCACAATATCGGCCGATTCTTTGGCCACATCCACCGCCGTATCAACGGAGATGCTTACATCCGAGGCATGGAGAGCTGAAACATCATTAATGCCGTCTCCGATGTAACCCACGACATGTCCTGCCTGTCTGAGCGCAATAATAATGCGTTCTTTTTGATTGGGCTCTATTTCAGCGAAGATGTCCGTTTGGATTACTTGCTGCAATAAAGCGGTATCACTTATGTCGCGCAGTTCGGGACTGGAAAGGATTTTGGCATCAGCCATTCCGACATCCTGACTGATCTTTGCGGCAACAAGTCGGTTGTCTCCGGTAATAACTTTCAGTGAAACGCCAAGCTGCTTGAGATGCTCTACTGTTTCCAATACTCCTTTTTTTGGCGGATCGAAGAAAAGCAGGAAACCGAGGAATGTCATGTCCCGCTCGGACTCTTTATTGATGACAGATTCCCCACCCATATCCCGCATGGCAACGCCGAGCACGCGAAAGCCCTGTTTACTGAGGTCCTCGAACTTCTGCTGGATCATTTGTTCCACGGTGGCCGTGTCTATTTTTTCACCGGTCTTGTTCTCTGTAAATGGGCAGACGGCGAGCACGTTGGAGAGCGCCCCTTTTGTCACCATTAAATGCCTGCCATTCTTTTTGATCAGGACACTCAATCGCTTGCGGAGAAAATCATAGGGGACCTCGTCAACTTTTTCATATCCCGAGACATCGATATCCTTATAAGACCGGATCGCTTCATCGATAGGATTAAAAAAGCCTTTTTCATAGAAAGAGTTCAGATAGGCATGCAAGAAAACCCGATCACTCGGGGTGCCGTTGATGTCTATTGCCGAATGCAGTCTTACAGTCCCTTCAGTCAGAGTGCCCGTTTTATCTGAACATAGGACATCCATACTTCCGAAGTTTTCTATAGAGGCCAGCCGCTTTACAATGACCTTTTGTGCTGCCATTTTTTTGGCGCCGTGGGCTAGATTTATGCTGATAATGGCCGGCAGCAACTGTGGCGTCAGTCCGACAGCGAGGGCCAGAGAAAACAGGAATGATTCAAGAACAGGCCGATGAAAAAAAACATTGATGGCAAAAACGGCAATGACAAGCAACAGGGTCACTTCGAGCAGTAAATAACCAAACTGCCGGATGCCATGCTCAAATTCGGTCTCCTGGGGTCTTAATTTTAACTTCTCGGAGATTTTGCCGAACTCTGCCTGCTTCCCCGTGTAAATCACGATAGCCGTCGCTGTACCGCTGATAACATGCGTGCCCATAAAAAGACTATTGGGACGCTTGGCAAGCGGGGCTTCCGCAGGCAGAAGACCAACATTTTTTTCAACGGGGAAGCTTTCACCGGTCAGGGTTGCCTCATCAACAAAGAGATCACGCGATTCCAGAATCAGGCTGTCGGCGGGAATCGCATCTCCGGCATTCAAAACAATGATGTCACCGGGAACAACGTCTTCCAGCGCAATATCATGCTCCGTGCCGTCTCGCAGGACAGTGGTCTTGATCTTGACTATCGCCAGCATCTTTTCCAGAGCATTAACAGCGCCTCTTTCCTGCCAGAATCCCAGAAGACCGCTGATTAAAACGATTGCAATAATAATAATGGCATCTACCGGATCATGAAGAAAGGCAGAGAGCCCCGCCGCAAAAATCAAGGTCAGGATGATGGGACTCTTGAATTGTGCAATAAGCAGTGTAAGCGTATCAGATCTTTTTTGCGGTTTCAGAAGGTTTGGACCATACTGTATCAGCCGTTGTTTTGCTTCAGCACTGCTTAACCCTTCCGTCTTCGCGTCAAGCTGAGCCAGTAGATCGGGCTGGGGGATACCCCAATATTTAGGTGGCTGCTGGATCATATGACCTATTCTAATGATACAGACGGAGATGCTTTTATCTTTTGTTTAATGATCCAGACCAGATTATAGTTTACCGGGCACTTCAAGGTGTGCCCGGTAAGGAGAATTTCGTAATCAAAAATCAGAACGGGCGGTTCTCTTTTTTCTATGGTTTGAAAATAATTATTCCCGCGCCCGCATAACATCCATAGAAAGAATCGACCGCTGCACCGCACCGAGCAGAGCGTTGTAAAGATAATTGTAATCGTTGTTTTCCGGTACAGTGATAACTCTGGTGCTTCTTTATTCCGGATATCCAGGTTTTTGTTATCGCAAAAAGTAATGTGCAACCTTTTCATATTTTTCATCGGTTGCCTTTTTAAAGTCATCGCGGCTTTTTTTATACGCCGCCTGCCAATTGGTAATTGCTTTTTTCCCGTCGTCAGGCAACCAGTTGGCTTTGTCCATGAAATCGGTGAGCATTTTTGCCGATTGATCCTGGATAGTGCTGATTGCGCTAAAGGTGTTATCCAATACCGATTTGTTAAATTCAATCATCCCTTTTGTGATTTGCCGTTGATCCATTTTCATGTCTCCTCCTTAAGTTATTTTCTGCAGGATGTCTATTTTCCCACAGTTAGATTCACTGTCTTGGATCCGAACAGACTGCAACTGGCCGTGACGTCAAGAGCATCTCCCGCTGCTGCCGGAACCTTATAACTGTATGTAAAAGTATCCTGATCCGGTTGATTTTTATAGTTGTTGGTGCTTTGAATTTTGCCGTTCTTCTTAATTTCAACAGTCTTGATATAGTGATAATTAGGAAATGCTGATTTATGGGTAATGGTGACCGTCAGCATCTGTGACTGCGAATCATAGACCAACTTCACATCCTGCGGCGCGTTAGCCAATGATGCCTGTGGATACATAAAACATACAGCAAACACAGTCAGGATGCCTACAAATGCTTGAATATTTTTAAATCCTTTCATGGTGCCCTCCATTTTTCTTTTGAAATACATTAAGCTTCGAGATCACGCTTCATTCGTTCAAAATCTTCTTTACTGATTTCACCCTTAGCATAACGCTTCTTCAGGATATCCAGGTGACTTTCACCCTGTGCCGGTGTTTGTCCCTTTGTTTTCTGAACCTGAACAATGAAATAAATCAGCACTCCAACGACGATTAAAAAAATGATCCACATAAACATTCCTCCATATCCAAATCCGTAGTGCATCATGGGCCACCAACCGCCGGGTCCTTGCCCGTTATAGTAACCCATGCCTCCACAGGACACGAGCAATCCCGCCATCATAAAAACAAATAACTTAAAAAATGTTTTCATCTTCGATGTCTCCTTATTTTATTGAGTCGAAAGCCTTCTTCAACTGCACTTCAACTGCCGGGGCAATTTTTCGGAGTTCCACATTATCAACCATCTGCATGGCAACTGTCGGCCTTATAACGGATAGAACCGTCTTGCCGCTTTTTTCATAAACAATAACGTTACAAGGGAGCATGAGCCCGATGTTTTCCTCGGCAAGGATCGCCTGATAGGCATTCGGAGGATTGCAGGCACCTAGAATGATGTATTTATTCATGTCAACGCCCAGCTTTTCCTTCATTTTATTCCGGACATCGATCTCCGTCAGTATCCCAAAACCTTCTTTTTTCAGCGCTTCTTTTATCTGCGCAACGACTGTCTCATAAGGGATATTCAGTTCCTTGGTGAAGCCGTAATTGATCATCTTTGCTCTCCCTCTGCAAATAATTTCTTTTATCTTTTATCCCGGAGGCACTGCCTCCGGGATAATAACATTACCGCCTTGAAACAGGGTTGAAGGCCAACTTTGGCGGTCTGCCTGTTTAATAAGCCGATCTTATGTAGCCGGTTGCCTTGTCAATATGAACTCTGTCAACGAGGTCGTTCTTCTTTGTCAATATCTCTGCTTCAAAGGCATTCCCGGTGTCTTTTATCTTGCCCAACTTCAGGTTGGGGTTTCTTGAAGACCTTAGATAGTCATTCATCATGGCCTGGGCTTCCTTCGCATCTATGGTCTTGCCTCTTGACGGATATTGCCGTCCATAGCCACGACCCGTTCCATAATAGTCTCCCATCATGCCAGGCCCGCCGTAGCCGTAACCGCCCATCATGCCGCGTCCCATACCCCAGCCTCTGCTAAATCCATACCCATGTCCCATGCGCAAGGCATGATCAAACATCACCAGATGCCAGCGGCTCTGAAGAAGGATAACATTAAGCACTTGAGCCGTATCGCGATCTTCGGCATTTTTTACGAGCCATTCATAACGGGGTAACAAGTCGCTTTCCATTTTTACACTAAGTTCATAGGCATTCGTCAGTGTTTTATTATCCACGACAGGGGGCGTCTTCCCATCACCAGTCAAGCCATAAGCTTTAAACAGTTGCCCGATCCATTCAACATGATTCTCCTCCTGGGGGATGACCATCATATACGGCATGAAGATGTTGAATTTTCCCTGATCGGCCTCATACTGGGCCAGAGACTCTTTTTCCAGTGTTAGAATCTCCCGGAGTTTTTGGACCCATTCGGCGCTTTTTGGCGCGGGCAGTTTAGACGGAACATCAATCCAGTCGCCACCCATCATGCCGGGCCCCATACCGTAACCACCATAGCCGCCCATCATTCCGTATCCGGGCCCGTAGCCTCCACCCATCATTCCCGGGCCATAACCGTAACCGCCTCTGCCGGGCTGACTATGCACAACAGCGGCCCCTAAAACAAACGCCACAACCAGTGCCATTGAAATAATAAATATTTTCTTTTTCATATATTTCTCCTTTAATTTAAAATGAAATCAAAACATGCTTCAGTATATGCAAGCAAATACTGGAAAGATGTCATGCCAAAGATCAACTCCTGACGAGCAATACCTGGCATTTGGCTCTTTTCATGACCTTATCGACAACGCCACCCAGTAAATTTTTCAAAATGCCGGTT
>PHBN01000012.1:0-8585 GCA_002840635.1 Deltaproteobacteria bacterium HGW-Deltaproteobacteria-1 | reverse complement strand
TTCTGCTTGGCAATGTCTATCGCCTGTTTTAATGCGTTATCCGCGTAAACTGAAAAATCCGTCGGTACTAATATATTCTTCGGTGCAAACATAATAAAATCCTCCTTTTTTCTTATAGAATATATGATGCTATTGAATAGACAATATGGGTTGTTCTGTAGTGAAGTGGTAGTAAGATCCTACTATGTATCCTGTGTCAGAGATGTCCGCGGGGCATATACCAGGGAGCGATATTCCGAATTGGCGTGCCTCCGGTACATACCGTCGGCGGAGGTTTTAAGCTTTGCCAGTGCCGTCTTGCTCTGTATACAATTACTGCAGTCCGGCCGATACACGTATCTATTAAACGCTCACGGAACTTCGGTAAGCATAGGATGATAACGGGCAGTGTATGCTGCCCATTATCATTCCTGCTTTTCCATTTTTGTCATTACAGACTGGCTGAATGCGCAGATGCGTCTCCAACGCCAGGCACAATCTCTTCTTTGCCCGGATCGTCGTTTTTTCCCTCTTTGTTAGAACTTACATTTCCGGATTGAGCATTCTCCAGCTTCGGTTCTTCGTTTAGTTTCCAAAGCACTTCTTCCACGTCTTTGTCGCAGACCCTCTCTTTTGCTGCAAATTCACTATTCGGGTCTCTCATAATCTTGTCCATCAATTTTTTTTCTTCACAATCATCCATACCGGTCTCCTTTGTTAATATAGCTGTAAAAACTCTTGCCAACTTATCAAGGCTGCAATTCCAGCCTACCTTCATTCCGCTTTTGAACCTGGTTGCAACTGTATTTTGCTAAATAAAGATGGGCTTTATCGTCATTAAAGGCAATGGTGGAAAAATGTAAGCATTATGGTGGGCAGAAACCCTTGGTGGATCATGTTGCAGAAATGGCCAAGGGCCACTTTATAAAAATTAAGATGCTCTTAAGTTATAATATATGGATGACGTGAGGGTATTCAGCAGACAATACTCCTGTGTAATCCTTCTTGATGAATTCTATTAAATATGTAATCTTATAAAATATACGTGTTTTCAATTGATTCATGAGAATATGTTATGGTTGAATCACATCGCATTCTTATATTGGAAGATAACCCGGCTGATGCAGAGCTTGTTCAATTTGAACTGCAGGAGGCTGGGCTCCTCTTTACAGCCACACAGGTAACAACCCGGGAGGATTATCTGCGAAATCTGCAAGAATTCCCTCCGGATCTTATTTTATCCGATTACGACCTTCCCCATTACAATGGCGCCTTGGCACTGGCTGACACAAGAATGAGATGCCCTGACACTCCTTTTATTCTGGTATCCGGCGCTGTCAGTGAAGACCGGGCTATTGAAATCCTCACACAGGGAGCCAAAGATTACGTTCTGAAAACCCGATTGCAGCAACGGCTTGTTCCTGCCGTCCGTAGAGCGCTTGCGGAAGCAGCGGAACAGAAGGCGCGCAAAGAAGCTGAAATAGAACTACGCGAAATGCATGTAAGTCTCGAGAGGCAGGTGGCCGATAGAACTGCCGCACTTCAGAAACAAATAGAACACTGCCGAAACGTGGAAGATACCCTGCTCAAATATAACGAGCGGCTTGAGATATTATCATACACGGCCAGCCAATTACTGGTAAGCGATAAACCGCAGCAGCTTGTGGAAGAACTGTGCCGGAAAGTGATGACCTTTCTTGATTGTCAGGTCTTTTTCAACTTTTTGGTTGATGAAGTCACAGGACGCCTGCACTTAAATGCTTGCACGGGAATTCCGCCCCGGAAAGTGCGGGAAATCGAGTGGCTGGACTTTGGCGTGGCCGTGTGCGGCTGTGTAGCACGAGATGGTTTAAGGATCATTGCCGAAAACATTCCGGAGACACCCGATATAAGAACGGATCTGATAAAATCCTTCGGTATCAAGGCCTACGCCTGCCATCCGCTTATGCACCAACAACATGTTATCGGAACTCTATCCTTCGGCACCCGTACCAGAACGACTTTCAGCATGGATGATCTGGCCATGATGAAAGCCGTTACCGATCAGGTCGCTATAGCTATGTCCCGTGTCCGGATGGAAGATAAAATGCGGCAGATTACTGAACGTTTTGAGATGGCGCAACACGCGGCTCAGGTGGGAACATGGGACTGGAATATCGTCACCGGCCATATCGAATGGTCAACTGAGATGTTCAATGTGTTCCGGATTGATCCACAGAAAAACAGGGCATCCTTTGAACTGTGGAAAAGTATTATCCATCCCGAAGACGTCATAATTGCCGGTCTCCGTATCGATGAGGCTTTACAAAAGAAGGCCATTCTCAACAGCGATTATCGGATTATCTCGCCTGACGGTCAGATTCGCTGGATAAATGCTGTGGGAGAAGGAAAATACAACGATCAAAATCAAGCCGTCAGGATGATCGGTATCTGCATAGACATAACCAAGCGTAAACAAACTGAAGAAGCGCTGCGCGAGAGTGAAGAGCGTTACCGCGAACTTGTCTATTCGTCGCCTGAGGCAGTGATTGTACACTCCGACGGACAATTTCTTTACGCCAATCCGGCTGCTTTGCGATTATACGGCGCACGATCACTCGACCAACTCCGGCAAAAGACAGTCCTTGACCTTATTCCCGAAGATGAACGCACGGAAATTGCCTTACGCATGGAGCAGTGGAAAGCAGGGGAAAGGCTGTCTCTGAAAGAAACCAAACTGACACGTCTTGACGGACGCGTTATTGAAGTTGAATCTGTTGGCGGCGCCATCTCCTATAATGGAAAACCAGCAGTACAGGTCATGATTCGTGACATCACCCAGCGCAAGAACAGGGAGAAAGAACGTGAAAAAAACAACCGAACGTTAAGAGCGCTAAGCAAAAGTAATCAGGCGATGATGCGTGCCGTAGATGAATATAAATATATCGAAGAAGTATGTAAAATTATCGTCGAAGACTGCGGCCACGCCATGGTCTGGGCCGGGTATGCAGAAGATGATGAAAATAAAACCGTCCGCCCCGTAGCGTATAATGGGTTTGAAGAAGGTTATATCAATTCAATGAGGATAACCTGGGCTGATACCGAGCGAGGACACGGACCGACAGGCACGGCTATCCGTACGGGGAAACCGACGACATGCAGAAATATGCAGACTGATCCTCTTTTCATGCCCTGGAGAGAAGAGGCCATCAAACGAGGTTATGCGTCGTCAATTGTCTTACCGCTGATAACCCATGGCAGGACATTCGGGGCATTGAACATCTACTCGAAGGAACCTGATCTCTTTACAAAAGAAGAAGAAAATCTGCTCACCGAATTAGCCAATGATCTTTCTTATGGTATAACTGCGATCCGATGGCGAGAAGCCTTAAGAGAAAGCGAGGAACGTTTCCACGCCATTGCAACTCATACGCCGGATCATATCCTGATGCAAGACCGTGATCTGCGATACCAGCTTGTCATCAATCCGCAACTGGGCTTTGCCGAAACCGACATGCTGGGAAAGACCGACTATGACATTTTTGACCGGGGGGATGCCGAGAAACTCGCGATGATCAAGCGGCAAGTGATGGAAACAGGTAACTCGATTACGATGGAAACATCACTTCTGAATTTGCGCGGTGAGCCCGAGTATTTCGAGGGGGCTTATGTCCCGAGGCGAGGACCCTCGGGAAAGACTGACGGGATCATCGGGTATTTTCGTAATGTCACCGAAAGCAAGCGGACGCAAGAAGCAATTCTGCGGGCCAAGAAAGAATGGGAGCTGACTTTCGACACGGTTCCCGACATGATCGCCATCCTGGATAACCGGCACCGGATTATCCGCGTTAACAAAGCCATGGCAAACCGCCTGAATGTTCTTCCGAAGAATTGTGTCGGGATGTCATGCCATGAAGTTGTCCATGGGTTGTCTGCCCCACCGGCGTTTTGCCCGCATAGCCTGACTTGCCGGGATGGCCAACAGCATGTGGCCGAATTTCATGAGCCATGCCTCGGAGGAGACTTCCTGGTGAGCACATCACCTCTTTGCGACAGTTCAGGGAATCTTATCGGCTCCGTGCACGTAGCACGCGACATCACCGAGCGCAAGCTTGTGGAAAATCGATTAGCGAAGCAGGCCGTCGAACTGCAGGAGCGCACTACCCAACTGGAAGAGCTCAACCGCGAACTGGAAAGTTTCAGCTACTCCGTTTCCCATGATCTCCGGGCGCCGCTTCGGGCTATTGACGGCTTTTCCCGAAAGCTTGAGCGGGAATATGCGGAAAAAATCGACGAAAAGGGTGCAGGCACAATCAACGTTATCCGCAGTAATGCTAAGCTTATGGGCGTTTTGATTGACAATCTTCTTTCTTTTTCAAGAGTACAAAAAACCGGTATGAATATTGCCGCCATTGATATGGGCAAACTTGTAAAAGAAGTGATCAAAGAGATACGGGAAGCAAATAAGGAACGCAAACTCAATTTCAAGGTCGCCAAGATACTGCCGGGATGCGGAGACCTCACCCTCATCAGACAAGTGCTTTTCAATCTTTTAGAAAATGCCGTTAAATTTACCAGAAATAAAAGGCAGAGTGTGAGTGTTATTGAAATGAACAGTTATATGGAGGATGATAAAGTTGTTTATTGCATTAAAGATAACGGCGCCGGCTTCGATATGGAATATTACAATAAGCTCTTCGGTGTTTTCCAGCGTCTCCATACTCATGAGGAATATGAAGGAACCGGGGTGGGACTGGCGATTGTCCAACGCATCATCCAGCGTCACGGTGGAAAAGTCTGGGCTGAAGGCAAAATAGACAGAGGCGCTGCTTTTTATTTTACACTACCGAAAAAATTATAACCTCACAGCAAAAGGCTTAGGGTGACACCAGATTGAAGAGTAGTCCAGCCAAAGCACTGTTTGGAATTCGTGCGTTGACCGGATCAGACCGGAACAAGGCGTTTTGTTATCCCTTCGTCCGAATTTATTTCCTTTCCAGGGGAAATGTCAGACTTGCGCCATACCAGCCAATCACGGACACAACGGGAATGAGAACCAACAACAGTATAAGATAGACGATTCCCGCCATATCGGGGAGAATAATCCTCAGGAGAAAGGCGGCCAGAGAAATTGTTACGAGCAAGACTGAAAAGACGATTTTAATGAGAACCGGCCGCATGGGCCTGAGTTGATAATTGATCCACCAGGCAAGAAAACCGGTCAGGATAGCCGGAACGGAAAACAGGATACCAGCCCCCAGGCAGTATAAGGCGGTCGTCTCGAAAGCGTTCACATCGGTGATCAGGTAAAGCAAATAGAAGATTGCGGGTGATATCGTAAACGCAATCGGAAAGTGAACCAGCATGGGGTGGGGATGTCGTCGCAGAAAGGGGAAGCGCTCCAGTAACGCTTCCAGGGCCTTTGGCAGGTTCTCCTCGGCCTCTGTGCTTATCTTCAATACCCCCACCTGGGCATATAGATCAAGCTTCTCCGGACCGTGAGGTGCAGCTTCAATGTCTATCGTCAGGTCATGCCCCGCTGCGTGACGCTTCATGTGCAGACCGTTATTCCATAGCTTACTTGAGCTGACGTCGAATACTTTGCCCTTGTGGGCGATATAACAAGGGTGCCCCTCTTTTCCGTTGAATTGAGCCAGCGATTCCAGATCGAATTCCTTCATAATGTCCTCTTACGGCTGATATCTATGGTTTCGAAGATCATCCTAACATAACTCAATTCCTTTGTCCCGGCCATATTTGGGATATTACAAGGACTGCGTTTCCATCGTGATGACAATCTTTTCGTATTTTTCATGAATCATTTTTCTATCAAATTCATAAAACTCCGCAAGCATCTTGTCCAGTTCTTCCTTGCTGAAGTACTCCTGGCAGGGGAAAAAGAAGTGTTTGTCCTCTTTTTCAATGTGTACCGGATAAAAACGGGCCAGTTCCTTCATGAGAGTAATAACTTCCTCGACGGTATTTTCACCCTTAAGGTACCTTTCTTTGGCATCCACCAGCATGCCTGTTGTTTTCCGGGCATACCTGTGATCCTCCATCAACTCGTCTATGATTCGTGCATGTTCCGGAGATAACTTTTTAGGGTTCACCTTTTTCTGTTCGTTAATCTTGCTGATTTCACTTTCAAAACTGCGCAGCATCCTTTCGATCAATCTGTGCTCCCACATCAGGGGTCCAATAGGCTTCATATCAATATCTCCTTTTACGGTGCATTTGATTTATTATTATGGTTAACGATGTTTTGAATTTTCAAGATGTTCGTCATGTACTCCTTTTCCGGTTGCATTCAGATGAATCCGTTCAACATAATGTGTATAATCAACATACGCCTTGACAAACTCCCGCCCCTTTTCGACGCGTTCATCTTTGTGTTTGTAAGTAGCCGCTGCTTGTAAGTAACGCTTCCTTATGCCGGCAGCAACATCGTCCGTGATCATTTTAACCAGCGCATCAGGGGAGCCGCTCGCCAGGGCGTTATGCTCTTTTTTGAGGTTAAATTGATTTGGTTTTTTATTGTTACGTTTATTATTCATTATCCATAAGGAACACTGCTGGTCTTATCGGGGTAATGATTCCTGTTTAATAATTCGTCGTTAAATGAAGCCCCAACGGCTTCCGGAAAATGATGAAATGAATAGTCGATGTTTTTAATCCAATCCGAATCGAGCCTTTCGTAAAAACGATCATATATTTTATAGATTACTAATTCCATAAAATTATCATGATCAACCGCCATTTCCGTAAAAATAATGCCGATGGTGTGATGCTTATCATACCAGCCCCGAATATCGACTTCACGCAGAGATGGAATCAATGCTGTCTTAATGCATGCGATGGTTTCTTCCTGACACGATATGCTCATGAGTTTGGAAATATTCAGAAGCAGCAGAATAAAAGGTTTTTTGGATCGTTCTGTGCGCATTCTTTCGATCCGCAACATATACCGGAAATGGGCTTCATTATAGAACATATAATCATTATCATGCGCGCTAACCGCCAGTTTCATTACACTTCCGGGAGACACTAATGATTTTATCTCCAAAACCATTTCTGGAAGATTCATAATATTTTCCTCTCTGCGTATGGGTAACGTCATGAATCCTTCACAACAAATCGCAGATCATCCCGGATTGTTTCAGCCCAGGTGCATTTATGCGACCAGATTGTAAGCAGCCGGATCAAGCGGAGATCCGGCGGTAAAGACACGTGCCGCGAGTTCCCGGTCCAGCATTAAGATACCTTCCTTTGAGTTTTCAACCGTGGCCAAATCACGACAGACCTTGTCCGTATTTTTTTCTTCTTCAATTTGTTCATTCAGAAACCAGGCCAGCAGGGGCTCTGAGGTATAGTCATTTTCTGCACGGCATATTTTGGCAAGATCGATAATTTTGCCAGTGATAAACTTTTCATGTTCATAGGCATCCTGCCATGGTTCCAGTGGTTTTTCCCAAGTTGTTTTGATCTGTTTGATATCTGCCAGGGTGACCCGGCCGCCTCTATCGAGGATGTGATCATAAAATTTCATGGCATGAATCATTTCCTCATGCGCCTGACAACGCATCCAGTGCGCCATCCCATCAAGATTCTGCGCATGAAAATAAGCAGCCATAGATAAATAAACATAGAAGGATTCCAATTCATGCGTGATCTGTTCATTCATTGCATGTCTGACTTTTTCTGTGATCATTTTACTGGCCTTCCTTTCCAAGTATTTCTTTTTTTACAAATCATTCTACATTTTCTATTTTACGGCTATCCAGGTATTCCGATGGTGACTGCAAAAGCCCAACAACACTTGGCTTATGCTCTATAGCCAAAATATCTTCATTTAAATATCGGTCTAGCATGCCACGGATACGATTTGTCAAACATTGCCATTCTTTCTCGGAATTTTGCTGATTCATAGATAACCTCCTTTGATGGACTGTTTTATGATCTTTTATAAAAATCATATGATCATCACTACAAACGTTCTTACGGGCGATTTTTTCTCTTGTAAATTATTGCAAAAGGATAATGAATACAATGTGGAATAATTGTGAGGGAAACAGTAGGTGAAGCCTACCACTGTTCTAAATGAGCAGATTGTAAGAAAATAAAAATATGGATACTCCTCCTTCATATTTGCGACAGGGGAAACATAAAAAAAGACAGAGCCAAATGACCCTGCCTTGTAATTTAAATATGGTGGAGGTGAAAAGGTTTGAACTTATGACCTCTTGAATATTACTATCCAAGCGCTCTCCCAGCTGAGCTACACCCCCACGCAACTTACGTTTAATCGTTTACCTGGAATATGTCAATTACTCTTTTATAACGATATCTATTCTGATTCAACGTTCTCCTTCACAAACTGAAACCTCATCTGATTATCGGTTGATTATGCATAACATCTATTTAAAACAGGTTTATCCCCCCTTCCCTGAGAAGAAGCATACTGCTTGCTCTCCCGTTTCTTTTCCAGTTTCCAGAAGTACCGGATCTTGCAGACTTCACCGATAGGCAAGCCGGTCATCTCCTCCAGGTCCGTAATGCGAATGTTAGGGTTTTTATCAAGTTCATTCACAATGATTTGCTCCTGATGACTCATCTTATCACCCTGCCTT
>PHBN01000275.1 GCA_002840635.1 Deltaproteobacteria bacterium HGW-Deltaproteobacteria-1 | reverse complement strand
ATATTACGGCAAAAGAGCACGGGATCTGAATGCACGAGAAGCTTCCGTTCTGGCCGCCGCTTTACCCAATCCAATGCGTTTTCAACCCAAAGGCAGTTCGCGATATGCGGCAAGGCGTGCGGAGCGAATTTATCAGATCATGCTGCGCCGGGGCATTATTATCAGGGAGTATGATGAAGTCGTTCGGCAAAAAGATGAAGACCTAAAAGATGAAACAAAAGATGAAATAACAGAAGAAATAAAAGAAGAAGAAATTATTAATACTCCCGGCGGGCAGGATGAAACCCTTGAAGTTCAACCAAGCGAAAAAAATGACTCTGGTAAGGAGCAGAATGACACAGTCGAGCGACAGTCAGATACAAAAAATGAGTCAAAAGAAAATGTTCAGGATACTATGACTGGCCAAAAAACGATGCCGGATGAATCGCCAAAATGAAACAGGCATGTTTTTCATGAAAGGAACCGGCTATTACTCGCGCCAGAACATCTGAGAAACGGGAGAGAACCTGCCGGTTTGTCACGATGCTTCGTTATAGTCCACGCGGTTTCGTCCAGTTTCCTTGGCCCGGTAAAGGGCTTTATCGGCGCGTCCAATCATTGTCGGGATGTCTTCTTTTTCCGCAAACTCGGTCACACCTAAAGAAACGGTAATTCTGAAGTCGGGCCCCAGGTTTGGAAAACGACTCTGTTCAATATTAGATCCCTCGGGATATGCGGTGATGTTCATGTTCCAGCAGCTCCATGAGGTGGCGACGGTTGTAAACACCCGTCAGTTCGTCGCGGATGGACATTTCCTTGATGGTGGCGACGGACTTTTCCAGTTCTGACTGGCTGATACGCAGGTTCTTCCGCAATGAGCTGATGTGCCCCCCGATGATGGAAAAGGCGATCAGGACCAGGGACAGCACCAGCCACTGAAGGTATTCAATATTCAGATTGACGTTTTCAGCGCGAAAATGGCGTAAAATTGCAATATCGATTCCATACGTCACAAGAGTAAAAACGCTCACATATAAAAAACTGCGGGTGTTGAGTTTGTAAATGCCGAAGATAAGAATGAGGATATAAACCATCAAAAGGACGCCGCGGGATTCGTTGGCAAAATACATGCCAAACATGGTTACAAAGATCGCCGCGCACATCTGGATGATTGTCAGGCTGGGGTCGGCAAACTTCAGGTTAAGGCCCGTGCGAAAGGTGATATACAAAATAATATTGATTGCCGGAATAAGGATCATAAACCCGGCAATTGCCTGCCACTCCATAGCGCCCCACACATAAGCGGCGTAAGAAAGGCCAACGTTTAGGGCGTAGGCGGCAGATGCCACGAAGAAACGCTGGATGCGAAGGGCCTGTTTGGGATCGTCTTTGGGGATAATGGAAAAACGACGCACTTTTTTCAATAAATCAACATACCCGGTTTGTTTATCTTCGGCTGCCATACATTCTCCGGAATATCAAAGAAGCAGAATAACAGAATGCAGGTCTATAGATTCAGAATACCCGTTAAACATACAGGAGACTGATTCTATACATGTGCGTCCAGCCATGATTTCAGCTCGGCCAGCACCTTGCCCCTGTCTTCAGGGAGTTCATTGTACACCTCGTGTTTGAGGCCTTCATAGCGTTTGAATGTTTTATCCTTTGCTCCGATCATTTCGAAGAGTTCTTTCTGCCCCGAAAAAGCGGTATCCTTCGAACCCAGTTGAATGAGAACAGGGATTTTAATTTTGTCAGAGTTTTGTGCGCCGATGACCACAAATCTGTTCATTTCGTATGCGAGCCTTGGCGTAATGACATTGTACACCAGAGGATCGTCGACATAAGCCTTGACCACATCCTTGTCTCTGGATATAAAGTCCGGCGGAAGAGGAGACTTCACATGTATGGCGGGCATTATTTTGGAAAGGATCTTTGTTAATGCAACAAGGATTTTGGGGATGTCCGTTCCCGGCTGCGAGCCGGTACCCGATAATATGAGACCCTTGGTTTCTTCAGCATTCTGCTCAATGTAATTTAAGGCAATCAGGCTTCCCATGGAATGGCCGAGGACAAAGCAGGGGATCCCGGGGTAATGAGCATTGATCACTTCACGACGGAACTGTTTTTCATCGTCGATGAATTCCTGGAAGTTCTTTACATGCCCGCGTTTGCCTTCACTCTTGCCGTGCCCGCGATGATCATTGCCGAAAACGGCATATCCCGCAGGGACAAGTTCATTGATGACATTTGTGTATCGGTCAATGTGTTCGGCATAGCCATGGATGATATGCACCACGGCTTTGGGTGGGGCGTCGGGAAACCATGATTTCCAGAAGATGGATGTTCCGTCCTGGGCCTTGAAAGATCCGGTCTTTGTCTGCATAATATCAAGATCTCCGGTTGTAATGTGTATCACAGATTATGAAATAACCAGTTCCTTTGAGTAAATGGCCTTCAATTTACATCGCAAATGGTTGATTAACCATATACAATAGCGCTTTAAAATATGCTAGAAATATTATGGCCTATAATTCGGCTCTACGCATTATTTCTTCTTCAGCACGCGAGAGAGAGTCACCAGAACCAGTGCTCCCGCTACTGCCAGCACAAGGCTTCCTGCGCTGAACCTTGTAAAAGAACCAAAGCCGAAAAAGGTTCCAATGAATCCGCCGATAAAAGCGCCCGCGCTACCCAGCAGAATTGTAAAAACAATTCCTCCGGGGCCCGGATCGGTCGTGATCAGTTCTGCAATTACAGCGACGATAATACCCATCATGATCCACGTTAGAATTCCCATCGCTAACCTCCTTGGTTTGGTATTGGTAGATTAATGGTCTAACTTTTTTCTGGTTTCCGCGCGGTTTTTCAGTTGTCTCTTGAGTATTATGTGCCGAGGATGAAGACAGTTTGTATTGAAACCGGAGAAACCATACGACAAAGTATTCAATGCTGTCAATAATTATTCACTGATTCCAATCAGATCATGATAGCTTTTAAAAATTAATGATTTCGATGAATCATTTCAGCAGAAAGGGAAAACTTGAAATATTATCCGGTTTTTTTGGACATTGCGGGCAAAAAGTGCGTTGTGGTCGGCGGTGGTGATGTGGCTGCACGAAAAATCGTACGGCTGCTGGATTGCGGTGCAAGAGTCTGCGTGGTGAGCCCCGGTCTTGTTCCCCAACTGGAAGAATTGAAAAAAGATCGGCTTATCAAACATATCCCTGATGAATACGAGGCTAAATACCTTAATGGTGCCGCTCTTGTTATTGGTGCGACGGACGATGAAAAAATCAATGCCTCGATTTCCCTGGACGCAAGAGCAAGGAGTGTTCCGGTGAATATCGTGGATGATCCTCAAAAATGTGATTTTATCCTGCCGTCGCTGGTTGAACGGGGTGACCTCATGATTGCCTGCAGCACGGGAGGCCAATCACCCGCGCTGGCCAGGCATCTGCGTGAAGAGATGGAATCTGTCTATGGAGAGGAATACACTGTTCTGGTGAGCATTTTAGGGCAGTTACGAACAAAAATGGAAAAAAATGCCGGTGTCGGTAAAACCTGGTTTGATCAGTTGAGATCATGTTTGTGCCGGCTCTTGCCTGTTGTGTGCTGGCCATGGCGGGTTATCTGCTTTCCCTGCTGGTGAAGAAAGTCTCGCTGGCCAGGGTGTCCACTTGGATTCTGGCGGCCTCGTTCGTTTTCCTGTCACTGTATCTTCTTCTGGCAGCCGTTCATTCAACAGGCTGGGACTATTTCGGATCCCGCCATTTTCTGTCAATCTATGCCTGGGCGATTGCGGGAATTTATCTGGGGTCGCAATTTAAAAGCAAAACCCGATTGCTGGGCGCTTTCGTTGTTCCGTTCATTTTACTGCTGCTGATTGCCGCGGCCGGTTATGGCTCGGATAAAAATCTGGTGCCGCCCCAGTGGCAGAGCTGGCTTACGAAGCTGCACCTGTTGCTGGCAATTGCCGGAGAAGCCCTATTTGTCCTGGCTTCGGCGGCCGGAGCAATGTTCATCATTCAAAACAGTCTCCTCAAACATAAAAAACCGGGCAAGATGGGCAGGCTACTGCCGTCGCTGGGTGAACTGGACAGGATTAATCACCTGGGGCTGTTGTGGGGATTCCCTTTGTTGACTGTGGGAATGATCGCGGGCGCGGTTTACGCAGCATTTGTCTGGGGCGGCCGGTGGCCTGCCGACCCCAAGGTCATCTGGTCTTTTGCCATCTGGGCGGTTTATGGATTTTTGCTTCATCAGCGTCTTGCCATCGGCTGGAAGGGATCGCGGATGGCATTGTTATCCTGTGTCGCGTTTCTGCTATTTTTATCCTCGGCCCTGTTGATCAGGTTTTGTTTTGCAACCGTGCATAATTTTATTTGAAAAAAATATGATTGCAGTAGTTGGATTAAATTAAAATATGATTGCAGTAGTTGGATTAAATTATAAAACGGCGCCGATCGACGTTCTTGAAAAACTCTCAGCCGGGTGCGGCCGGGAAGGGAATTTCCCTGCAGGGTTGAAGGCGATTCCGGGCGTGCACGAAATCCTGCATCTTTCCACATGTAACCGGGTGGAACTGGTGGCATCCGCTGACGATGATTCGCGACCGGTGGATATGCTGAAATCTGTTCTGGCCCGCAACGGTGCCCTGACCGATCATGAGGCATCCTGCCTTTATGCCTATCGCGATGAAGATGCCATCAGGCATCTGTTCCGGGTTGCCTCCAGCCTTGATTCGCTGGTCATGGGTGAAGCGCAGATTCTGGGGCAGGTGAAGGACGCCTACCGCCGGGCGCTGGCGGAAAATGCAATTGGCATTGTACTCAATCGCCTGATGCATCGGGCATTTCGCACGGCCAAACGGGTCAGAACAGAAACCGGCATTGCCGCCAATCCGGTGTCGGTGAGTTTTGCAGCGGTTGAAATGGCCAAGAAGATATTTGGATCGCTGGCCGGCAAAAAAATCCTGATCATCGGAGCGGGGGAAATGGCGGAGCTGACCTGCATGCACTTGATAGGCAACGGTGCAGAGGAAATAACCGTCGCCAACCGTTCTGCCGCTCAGGCCGAAATGCTTGCCGAAAAATATCACGGGATAGCGGTGGGACTCGGTGCCCTTGACGAAGCGCTTTGCGATGCTGATATTGTCATCAGCTCCACCGGTTCCATGTCGTATGTCGTGACACAAGACATGGTTCGCAGCTGCTTGCGCAAGCGCAAGAACCGGCTGCTTTTTCTGGTTGATATTGCAATGCCGCGGGACATTGATCCCGCGGTGGACAGTCTTGAAAATGTCTATTTATACAATATTGATCATTTGCAGGACATTGTTGACGAAAATATGAAAAACCGCCGTCGTGAGTCGCTGAAGGCGGAGCAGATCGTTCACGAAGAGGTTGCCCAGTATTTCAACTGGCTTAAGGAACTGGAAGCCGTCCCCACCATCGTGTCGCTCAGGACAAAGGCCGAAGGCATCGTCCGGATGGAGATAGAAAAAGAATCAGGCTGGATGGAAGGCCTTGAAAACGCCGACCGGGAAAAAGTCGAAGCCCTGGTGAATGGTATTGTCAACAAGATCCTGCACGCGCCGGTGACCGTGATGAAAGAAGAGAGTGCCGAGTTTCAATCGCAGGATATTGTGGCGGCGGCGAGGCAGCTTTTCCGGCTCGACGACTGAAAGGGGTTTTATGAATATTAAAGTTGGAACACGGGCGTGTCGCTTGCACAGATTGGCGGGCAGGGTGTGTTTGTGAAGGAGATAGAAGAGGCGCTGCTTTCAGGCGGCATCGATCTGGCGGTTCACAGTATGAAAGATGTTCCCGGTGAAACGCCGGAGGGGCTGATGTTTGCAGCCATTCTTCCCCGGGAGGACATGCGCGACGTTCTGGTGTCTCGCGGCAATGTAAAAATGGAATTCATGCCAAGGGGCGCGAGAATCGGTACGGGATCGCTCCGCCGTGGCGCGCAGATCAAAGCGATGCTACCCGACCTGGAGATTGTGCCATTGCGCGGCAATGTCGATACGCGGCTCAAAAAAATTGAGACAGAGAATCTGACGGGGATCATCCTGGCTGCCGCAGGCATGAAACGGCTTGGGTATGTTCAGAAAATAACGCAGTTTCTTCCGATTGAATTGATGCTGCCGGCGGTGGGTCAGGGTGTTCTCGGGCTGCAGATAAGAAAGACGGACACTGAATTGCTGAAGGTTCTGGCGACGCTTAACCATGAGCAAACAGCGACGGAAGTGGCAGCGGAAAGATCTTACCTCCGGGCGCTGGGCGGTGGCTGCCGTTTGCCGATAGCGGCTTACGGACTGATGGAGAAGCAGCACCTGACACTCGAGGGTCTTCTTGCCGCGCCGAACGGGAGCAGCGTGATACGCGACAAAGTATGGGGGAAGCCAGACGATGCGGAAGAGCTGGGCCGAAAACTGGCCGACATGATACTGGAGAAGGGCGGCAGACAACTACTGAATCTGTTGTGCTGAAAATATGACTGAAAAAACAAAACCGGGAAAAGTCTATATCATTGGTGCGGGGCCGGGGGACCCCGGCCTCATCACCCTCAAGGCCGTCGAGTGCCTTCGACTGGCCGATGTTGTGATCTACGACAACCTGGTCAACGAAGAACTGCTGAAATACGCCCCGATACACGCGCGGATTATTTACGCGGGGAAAAAAGGCGGTGATCACACTCTTTCACAGGACAGGATCAATAAATTGTTGGCCAAGGAAGCGCGGGGCGGCAGCACGGTTGCCCGTCTCAAGGGGGGCGATCCATTTGTCTTCGGACGCGGCGGTGAGGAAGCCGAAGTGCTGGCTGCTTATGGGATACCGTTTGAAGTGGTCCCCGGTGTCACGTCCGCCATTGCAGTGCCTGCTTATGCCGGCATCCCGCTGACGCATCGTGGTCTGACATCCACGGTGGCCTTTGTGACCGGTCACGAGGATCCGACAAAGGACAAAAGCGACATCGACTGGCAGGCGTTGTCAGGAATCGGTACGCTGGTCTTTCTGATGGGTGTGAAGAACGTTGTGCAGATTACCGAAGCGCTGATCCGGCATGGCAAGTCGCCTGACATACCCGCAGCGCTGATTCGCCGGGGCACAACGGCAGGGCAGCAGGTGCTCGCCGGGACGCTGTCCTCCATTGCCGGTCTGGCTCAAACCAATCATTTCAAGCCGCCCGCCATTCTGGTCGTGGGGCCTGTCGTTAATCTGCGCGATACCCTGCGCTGGTTTGATACCAAACCGCTGTTCGGAAAGGGTGTCGTCATTACCCGTCCCCAGCGGCAGGCGGATGACCTGGCGAGGCTCCTTGCGGCTCAGGGTGCTCATTCGATTGCTTTCCCGACAGTCAGTATAACGCAACCTTCAGATTGGAGCGAACTTGATTGCGCGTTGAGTCAGCTGGAGAACTACAACTGGCTGATTTTCACCAGCGCCAATGGCGTTCATTTCTTTTTTGAGCGCCTTTGTCAGAAGGCAAGGGGATCAAAATAGGATGCATCGGCCCGGCCACCGCCCGGCAGATTGAAGACAGGGGAATCCGTGTCGATCTGGTGCCCGATGAGTTCATTGCCGAAGGCCTTCTGAAGTCGTTTGCTTCGATGAATCTGTCAGGAAAGAAAATCCTGATTCCGCGGGCGTCCAGGGCGCGCGACATTCTGCCTGAAGGTCTGAAAAATCAGGGCGCCTCGGTCGATGTGGTCACCGCGTATCAAACGATTCAGTCCGGCAGGAAAAAAGAAGAGCTGTCCGCGTTCATTAATGCCGGGGAGGTCGATGTAATCACTTTTACCAGTTCATCTACTGTGACCAACTTTGTCGAGATAATGGGCGAAGGTTTCATTCTGCCGCCCCATGTGAAAATTGCCTGCATCGGCCCGGTTACGGCGGCGACTGCGGTAAAAGCCGGTTTCCGGGTGGATATCCGGCAGGAAGAATATACCATGGAGGGACTGGTGCAGTCCCTGGTCAACTATTTTCAAAATGAACCATTCCGTAAGGAAGGGTAGGGAACCTTTATGATCGGCATTTCAAAATTATACTGCGGGGCGGTGGAGCCATCCGATGTGCTGCGCTACAAC